>JBJTRZ010000121.1:0-11796 GCA_046076415.1 Armatimonadota bacterium | reverse complement strand
CGACGGGAGAGCGGGTGGCGGGCCCCTTCGGCTCCGCGGTGGCGGGTTGAGGTGACGGGCCGTATTCCCCGCGCTTCGTGCGTGAGGCTTCCTTCGGAATGCAATCCCCACGCGCCGCGCGGCCACCGGCGTCGGTCACGCCAGCTCGGTGCGGACGCGCTCGAGCAGCTTCTTCGTCGCCAGGATGCCCTCGGGCTCGGACAGCTCCTTGCCCTCGTACTCGATGCCCACCCAGCCCCGGTAGCCGGCGTCGAGCACGATCTTCAGCATCCGCCGGTAGTCGGTGCGGACCTCGTTGCCGTCGGCGTCGAAATCCTTGCTCTTGGCGCTCACGCCCTTCGCGAACGGCATCATTTCCGCAACGCCTTGGTAGCGATCGTATTCCTCGTTCGGGCCGAGGCGAAAATTGCCGAAGTCGGGCAGGGTGCCGCAGCGCTTGTCGCCGACCTTGCGCATCACCTCGGACAGCCATTTGCCGTTGCTGGAAAGGCCTCCGTGGTTCTCGACGATGATGTTTATCCTTTTTTTCTTGCCGTACTCGACCAGACGCGCCAGACCGTCCGCGGCGCGGTCGCGCTGCTCGTCCCACGTGCCCGTGCTGTAGGCGTTCACCCGAATCGAATGGCACCCGAGGAACTTCGCCGCGTCCACCCATTTGTGGTGATTGTTCACCGCCTCGATGCGCTTGGCTTCCTCCGGATGGCCGAGTTGGCCCTCGCCGTCGATCATGATCAAAACGTTGCGCAGTCCGTGGTCGGCGGCGCGTTGCTTGAGATCCTTGAGGTAGGCCATGTCGGTGGCCTTGTCCTTGAAGAATTGGTTGACGTATTCCAGCCCTTCCACTCCGTACTCGGTGCGGGCGACCTTGGCGAAATCGAGGGGGTCGAGCTGCTTGCCGAAGAACGCCTTGTGCAGCGACCACTGGGCAAGCGAGATCGGGAACTTCCGCGCGCTGGCGACCGCGGGACCGCCCACGGTGGCGGAGCCGGCGAGGGAGAGTCCGGAAACGAGGAAGCGTCGTCGATCCATGGAAAACCTTTCGCGCAAAAACTTCGGGCGGAATGTCCACCCGGCTGCGTTCATTCTAACGCCCGCGCGTCAGGGGCGGCAAAGGCCGCACGGCTGGAGTCCGAGCGACCGTGCCTCGGCGAGGGTGGTGGGAATGCGGGTGCGGCGCAACCCCGAGCAACCATCGCGATGGAATTTGACTCCGGTGGCGGTCCGGAAGATCCCCGCGGCGCTCGGCGCGACCGGCGAAGCTGCTTCCGCGGGTCCGGCCGGGGTCGGCGACGTTTCCACCGCGGGTGCCTCGGCGGTCGCGGTGGTCTTCCCGCGACGGAATTCCCAAGGGGGAACCGGAGCCGAAGACGCCCAAAGACCGCGCTTGGCGGCGCGGGCGGACGACTCGGCGCGGGAGAGGACGGTGTTGCCCGGAGCGTATTGCCGGTACCACCACGCCCAGCCCCCCTCCACGAGCGCGGTGTTGACATCGGTGCCGCCGACCCGCACGACCCCGACGGACCGGCCGTAACGATCCCGGGTGCGGATGTCCACCGAAACCTGCTTGCCGAACACGAGATCCGACGCCGCTTGTTTGGCGCGTTGACCGTAATCCTGGCGCGATTCCGGAGCATCGATCCCGTCGAGGCGCACCTTCACCTGCCGGTTGCCCGGGGCGAGCACCGTGATCGTGTCGCCATCGGCCACCGACACGACCTTGCCGGACACCACTTCGGCGCGAGCACCGGCGACCAACACGACCGCGGAGGCGAGCAGGGCGGCGACGCGGGAAAACCGGAAATGCATGGCCGAACCGTACCACGCTTTGTCATGCAATTGCATGACAAAGCGTGATGCGTGGATTCGTCCGAACTACGGGGAAAAGGGAGGCTTGACCGACGGATCCGCCTTGGGAGCCGCCTGCCGCGCGGGCCGCGCCGTGCGCAACCGGCGCACCACCGCCACGGCCTTGTCGGCATGATCGGAGAAGATGCCGTCCACCTTGAGCTCCGTGAACGCGATGGTGACCAGCTCGTCGAAGTCCTTCGCCCACGTCTGGACGGCGTCCGCGCGGAACGTGTACGGGTGCACGAGCAATTTGCGCGCGTGGGCCCGTTCCACCAAATCGTTGGCCTTCAACTTGCCGTCGACCCGCCCTTCGACGATCTGCGCGATCCACGGCCCGATGCCGTCGCACACCTTCGCCACGTCGTCGAGGCCCGCATCGGTCAGCAGCTTGTCGTAATCGGTCGGGCTTTCCATGTCGGAGTTGACCGTCGTCAACTGGATAAGCCGTCCCTCCCATCCCAGTTCCTTGCGGATCCGCTGGGTCTCGTCCCAGTCGAAGCACTGCACGTAGCAATTGTCGGACTTGGTGCGGTACCCATACTTGCGGAGCACGTCGAGCACCACCTTGGAGATGTCGCGCCCCTCGCCGCGGTGCCACGCGGGATTCTTGACCTCGGGGTAGATTCCGACATTGCGTCCCTTGCTCTTGTTGAGACCCTGCACCAGCTGGATCTCCTCCTCGAGCGTGGGGATCTGGAACCCGGGCACGCCGAGGGGAAAGCGCTTGGGGTAGGCCGCCTCCCCGGTCTTGGGGTCGAAGCGCTCAGACACGGCGAGGGTCTTGAGCTCGGCGACCGTGAAGTCGAGGGCGTAATACCGGCCGTCGGCGCGCTTGCGGTCGGGAAACTTCCGGGCAACATCCGAGACGGTGTCGATGTGGATGTCGTGGACGACGACCGGGACGCCATCCTTGGAGAGGACGCAATCCGGTTCGATGTAATCGGCTCCCATCTGGTAGGCCATCGCAGCGGCCGGCAATGTGTGTTCGGGCAGGTAGCCGGATGCGCCGCGATGGGCGATCACCACGCGGCGGGGACCGGCCTGTCGGCGCACGGGAGCGGTCGGGTTGTCCTGCGCGAGCGCGGGCAACGCGGCGGCGGCGGCCAGCGCAACGACGAGGGAATGCTTCATGACGTTTCCTTCCTGCCTCTCAGCGTAAGCGCGCTGAACACGATCGTGAGCACGCAGCAAACGGCCATCGTGGCGAAAACGCCGTTCCAGCCGAATTTGTCGGCGATCCAGCCCACGCCGGAGCCCGCCGGAGCCGATCCGAAGACATACCCGAAAAAGCCCGTGAAACCCGCGGCGGTCCCGGCGGCCTTCTTCGGAGCGAGGTCGAGCGCGTGGAGTCCGATCACCATGATCGGCCCATAGATCAGGAATCCGATCACGATCAACGCGGTGATATCGATCCAGAGGGGCCCGGTGCGGTTGTTCCAGTACAGGAGCACGCCGAGCAGGGTGAGCCCCATGAAAAGCATGGTCGCCGGTGCGCGCCGCGCCTTGAAGATTTTGTCGGAAACCCACCCGCAGAGCAGCGTGCCGGGAATGGCGGCGTATTCGTAGGCCGCCGCCGCCCAACTGGTCTTGGCGAAATCAAACCCCTTCTCCGCCTTCAAATACGTGGGAATCCAGTCGCCGATGCCGTAGCGAACGAAGTACACGAACGCGTTGGCGAGGGCGATGCTCCAGAGGAAACGGTTGTTGAGCACATGGCGAAGCAGGATGTCGCGGACCGGGAGTATGTCCTCGCTCCGGCTCCCGTACCCCTCGGGTCGTTCGCCCGTATGCTCCTCGATCGATGGCAACCCGCACGACTGCGGCGTGTCGCGCACGAGCACGAGCGCAGCCAGCGCCAGGAGCACCGCCACCCCGGCGTTGCCCCAGAACTTCGCCCCCCAATCGCCGGTGACGAGCACGGCCAGGAACGCGACCTGAGGGGCCAACCCGCCCCCGACATTGTGGCTGACGTTCCACAAACTCACCGCCCGCCCCCGCTCGGACACCGCGAACCAGTGCACCAACGACTTCCCGCACGGCGGCCAGCACATGCCCTGCACCCAGCCGTTGGCGGCCTGCAGCACCGAGAGGGTCGCGAGCGAACCGTAGATCGCCTTGTCGAGGCCGCAGAACGCTTGGATGGCGGCCGAGAGCAGCAGTCCGAGAAACAGGAAGACCCGCGGGTTGCTCCGGTCGGAAACCGTGCCCATCAGGAACTTGGACGCACCGTAGGTGAGCGAGAGCCACGTGAGCGGTCCGCCCAGCAACGCCTTGGTGAGTTCCGGATGCGCGTCGAGGATGTCGGGCATCGCCAGCGACAGGTTCTTGCGGATCAGGTACGACGCCGTGTAGCCGAGGAAGATGCCGGCGAAGACCCGGGTCCGGAGCGCCTTGTACGCGGTGTCCACCTCGGCGGCGGGCAGCGCGGGAGCGGCGGGAGCGGGACGCAGCCAAGCGATCATGCGCGAAGATTCCCGCCGGCAGCCGGCGGTTCCTGCGCGGCCGGGAACCGGGGCGGGCTAGCGGGCGCGGCGGGCCGAACCGTCGTTGAGGTCGGTGGCCATCGAAGCATCCGCGGCATTGACGAACGTGTCCTTGTCGCGCAGGACGGCTTGCGGGGGCAGTTCCGGCGACAGGGTCGTCAGCCCGGGCATCCGGCGCACCGCCGTGCCGATGGCAAGGAATTCGATCAAGCCCGATCCCAGTTGGTAGACATAGGTCCGCACGCCGAGCACATCGTCGGCCCCGCACAACTCCGCGTCCGCCCGAATCCGGGAAATGGCGCTCTCGCGGGCCTCGTAGACCAGCGACGATAGTTCGGGAATCTCGCCACGCACCAAGGACCGGAAAACCGACGTGAACGAGCCCACGAAGCCGAGGCTGGTGACACTGACTCCGAGCACGATCCGCACCGGCATATAGCCGAGATGGATGCAGTTCCACATCTCCTCGTTGGTGAGATCCGAGGTGATCGGGTCCTCGAGATGGGCCTGCTCCAGCGCCGCGTGCCGGCTTGCCGTGCCGACCATCACCATCTCCTGCGCGCCGCCGACCGAATGGATGGTGGTGCGCACCCCGACCACCGCATGGGCCTTCGCCACGCGCGCCTCCCGCGTGATTCGGTCGAGCGCGAGATGCCGCGTCTCGTTGAAGATGTCGGAAAACTCCTTGACCTCGCCGCGCGCGAGCGCACGCAAGCCGCCACGGATGCCTCCGCCAAACCCGATCGAATACGCGACATTGCCGAACACGAATCGCACCGGCATGAACCCGGCATCGAGTTGGCAATACAACTCCTGCCCATCCGCGGCCGTGGAAAACGCGACCTCCCGCGACCGTTCCCCCGCGTGGTGGATGCCCGAACCCACGGACAGGAATTCGATGGTGGAGGGATGGCGGATGATCTCGGAATCGATTCCGGTGATGCCATGCGCGCCATGGCGACGGGCCTCGGCCAGCAGGCGATCCACGGCGACCAGGCGCCCCTCGTGGACGATTTCGGTGACGCCTTCCACTTCCCCGCCGGCAAGGGTGCGCAGGCCCGCGCCGAGCGAGCCGACGAAGCCGAGGGAATGCACGGCATTTCCCACCACCAACTCACCCGGGGCAAACCCTTTGCGGTCCAGGCAAAACATCTCGTTGCCCGACAAACCCGTCACGATCGCCATCGCGGACCCTCCTCGGCACCCATCCCGGTTGTCGAAATCGACCCTTTCGGGGTATCGGTGGGCATGCAACCACCCTTGGACGCCGCCACGTGGGAATCCTACGGCAAACGCCTCGCGCGCGGCGATATCGGTTCGGTCCGTGCCGCGGCCACGTTCGCTCGGAAGGCGTTCTCCACCCCCAAAGGCATCGTCGCCTACGCGTCCAGCCTCACATTCGGCATGCCCGGCCAAGCCGCGCATGGGTGGTTCCTGCGCATCGGCGACACCGACGCGCTCGCGGATGCGCTGGGTAGCCGGCTGGTCGCCACGCGTTCCGCGGCGGCCTGGTCGGCGCTGGCGCGCGGCGGACTCGATTTGGCGGTGGCCCAAGCCGATGCGGTGATGGGAGCGGCGCCGATCACCGACGACGCGGCGGCCCGGCTCCATTTCCCGGTGACCCCGCCCACGGTGCGGCTCCGGACGATGCAGACTGCGGTGGCCTACACACTCGAGGCGATCGCCGGATCCCCGCAAACGCGGTCCGGCACGCGTGCCCACGCCGACCTGCAAAGAAACGCCGCGACTCTCGCGAGCGACATTCGCGCGGCGGCGCAACCCGGGGCGGGCCCGGCCACGCCGGAAGTCATCCTGCTCCGATGGCGACGACTGCGGCCGCGGCTCGTCCGGCTGCGGGATTCCCTCCCCAACCGCTGACTCCCCCCGCGCGCAGGCGGATCAACCGAGGCGAAACACCGCCAATCCCACCGTCTTCAGCCCCACCGCCACCATTCCGACCGCGGCTTGGACGCCGACCGCCACTTGCCCCACCGCCCAAGTGCCAACCGCCGCCTGGCCGAGGGCCGCGAGACCGCCGATCGACAATTGGCCGACCGATAGAACCCCCATCGAGAGCTGCCCGATCGACACCACTCCGACGGCGAACTGACCGATGGCCACGACGCCACGCGCCACGACGAACTCTCCCGTCTCCGGATTGCGACCACCGGCGATGTGCACCATCGGTATGCCGCACCACGTCGCGTCGGAGATGTACTCGTAGTACCGCGTGCCCCGCGTTTGCGGAATGAACGGTGCGAGGCGGCGGACGGTTCCCGTGGCGGTCTTCTCCTCGCCGATCAACCGCACGGGACGCCCCTCGGCATCGTAGAGGCCGGTTGGACTCGGCGCGAGCGCGAACCCGCGACCGACCGGTGATCCGCCCGCTTGCATGTCGCTCCGGGAAGCATCGCCCGATTCGAAATTGGTTTTCATTTCCTCAACGACCCCCGCCACCAGCGATCGGTTGCATCGCGGCCACACGCTCCACGAACTTCACCAGCAATGGCATCGCCGGCGCGGCCATCCCGCCATGGTCGTACCCTTGCAGCTCCTTCAAAACGACATCCCGGTGGCCGACCACCGCTAGCATGCGGTGGAAATACGCGTTCTCCTCGTATCGTCCCAGAAGTTCCAGTTCGCGGTCCCCGGTGACGATCAGGATCGGCGGCGCCCCCTTGCGGACATGGTGCAACGGCGCCATGTCGTCCACGACCGGCATCGTGTCGGCGATGCCGCGCTCCTTGCGAACCGTGAAATGGGTGATCGCCTGCGGGCTCATCGGCGCGAGGCCGGCCAAGGTGTCGGGGTCGATCCGGTAGGGCGCCAGCCATCGTTTGTCGAGCACCACCATGGCGGCCAGGTAACCGCCGGCGGAATGCCCCGCCACCACGATGCGCCGAGGATCCCCCCCGTAGCGCGCGCAGTTGCGCACGGTCCATGCCACCGCCGCCGCCGCATCCTCCACGCAGGTCCGCGCCCGAACCCCCGGACTCAAGCGGTATCCGGCACCCACGACGAGCAGCCCCTTGCCCCGAAGGCCCGACGGCAATTCCCGGGATCCTCCGGTCAAACCGCCGCCATGGAACCAAACCACCACGGGTCGGTTCGTTCCAACGGGACGATCCAGATCCACCACGCATCGGGCCGCGATCGCGGCGTCGCCGCGGGGATTGTCGCGGTAGGAAATTCCCCGCACGACCGCGGCGGGCGCCGTTGGCGGCTGGGAACGGGCATCCGAGGGAAACCCCGACGCGGCGACGGCGAGCAGGCACGCCCAACCGAACGCCCGCCGGATCACGCGGCACCTCCAGCCAGCGCCTTCGCGATCTCGGGAAGGATCTTCTGCCAGACGACCATTCCGAACATCGACAGGAAGAAACACGCCGACAACGCCATCGCCACCTGCTTCACGGCCGAGGGGCGCACCGACTCCGGAAGGAAACGGCGGTTGACATACCAGGTGTGCAGGATGGTCGACGCGATGGCGAGGTTCGCCAAATTCGCCCCGATGATCATCATCGTGCTGCCGGAGAGTTTGGGAAAGAAGGTGAAAACGATCATCCCCCATCCCACGTAAAGGCCGGCCAGCGTGTAGTAAACGCGGCCGATCGCACGCGAATCGAGCTTGCGCGCCCGCCGGCTGCCCGACCAGATCGCATCGGTCCAGCGCCGCGCGGTCACATCGATCACATAGAACTGACCCGGTATCAGGATGACGAGCGCCACCACCAACGTGAGGGTGCGGAAGATCGGCCCCTTGGCCGCACCGAAGTCCTGGGCGAGCGCCGCGGCCCATCGCCAGTTGCCACCCGCCGGCGCATCCACCGCGTCGAGCTGGAGGTACTGCGCCCCGAGCAGGCAGGGCAACAGGATGCCGACCAACGACGCAAGCGCCCAAATACCGTACTGGTCGATGGCCAAATACCGGAACCAACGGCGGAAGCGGTCGCGGTTGACATCGGTGTCGCGGAAAATGGTCCCCACGTGCGACAACTTGATGGCGTGGCCACCGAACGCCGAGGGTATGGCGCCCACCTTGGCACCCATGCCCCAGCCTTTTTCGCGCACGAAGTTCGACGCCATGATGTTGCCGAGGCCGCCGACCCCGGAGAAACCGGCGAGCGCCGCCACCAGCCCCCAGTCGATCGATGGGTTGCCCGCCGCGTCGCGCGGCAAACGGGTAACGTCGAAAAGGCCGCCCCAAATCTCCCCCCAGGTCTTCGCCGAAACAAAGAAAATGGTGGTGAAGAGCATGTACGCAAGTACGAAAAGCACCTTGCCGCCGATCACGACCTGCAAAGTATTGAAAATCTTGCCCCCGAACAGCGACAGCCCGGCGCACCCGAGGAAGACCATGTAGGAGATCGCGCGCACCGCATCCGGCGGAACCGCGTCCGCCGGCCCCAAGCCGCGCAGCGCCACCACCAGGACCTCGGCCGACAGGCTCGCCAAGGTCGGCAACCACCCGGCGAAATCAAGCAGCACGTAGAAGAACAGCCAGAACCGCGGCCCGGGGCGGCTTCGGAAGAAACCCGTCATCACCGGCTCGCCGGTGCACACCGTGTAGCGCATCACCTCGGTGTTGAGGACCACCTGCGCGATCACGGACACCAACGCGATCCACATCATCGCGCCGTGGTACCGCGCAGCCACCTGGGGCCCCATGATCAACTCGCCGGTCCCGATCGAACCGCCCGCCAGCACCAGTCCCGGCCCCACCAACGCCAACAGATTCCGACGCGTGATCGGCGCCGGATCCGGCAAATCGTCGATATTCCATGCCGGCAGGCATCCGGGATCGATCGACGAAGCTTCGGAGTTTGCGGAATCCATGGGTCCGAGTTCGGCGCGCGCCACCGGGCCACCTGCCCGGAGCGGCATTGCCGCCCGGCCCCCCGGCCCGTAGGATGGAGACGATGAAAGAGTGGCTGGCAAAAACCGTCGGAGGCGCCGCGCTCGCCTCCGCCGAGGCCGAGTCGGCGATGGCGACCATCATGGAGGGCGAGGCCACCCCCGCCCAGATCGGCGCGTTCCTCGCCGCCCTGCGCACCCGCGGGGAAACCGTCGAGGAGATCGCCGGATTCGCCCGGGCAATGCGCTCCCGTGCCACCCGGGTCGCCACGAAACGCGAACCGTTGGTCGATACCTGCGGAACGGGCGGCGACGCCGTCAAGAGCTTCAATATCAGCACCGCCGCCGCTCTCGTCGCCGCGGCGGCCGGAGCCGCGGTGGCCAAGCACGGCAACCGCGCCGTCACCAGCAAGGCGGGCTCCGCCGACGTGCTCGAGGCGCTGGGAGTCCGGCTCGACCTCGATGCGGGCGCGACGGGACGCTGCATCGACACCGTGGGCATCGGGTTTCTGTTCGCCCGCTCCCACCATCCCGCCATGCGCCATGCCGCACCCGTGCGCGCCGAACTCGGCAACCGCACGGTTTTCAACGTGCTGGGACCATTGACCAATCCCGCGGGCGCCAAACGGCAGGTGATCGGGGTCTACGACGCGGTTTGGTGCGAGCCGCTCGCCAACGTGCTGCTGCAACTGGGTACCGAACACGCGATCGTGGTGCACGGCGAGGCGGGCATCGACGAAATCGCGACCTTCGGCACGACGCGCTTCGCCTCCGTTCGCGACGGCGCCGTGCGCACCGGAACCCTCGACGCCACGTCGCTGGGGCTCCCCGAATCCGATCCGACCGCGATCGCGCCGGGCGCGGACGCGGCGGAAAATGCCGCGCTGCTCGGGGCGGTCCTCGACGGCGAGCGGGGAGCCCGGCGCGACATCGTCCTCGCGAACGCCGCCGCAAGCCTGTTCGTTGCCGGAATCGCCCCCTCGCTGCGGGAAGGGGTTCCAATGGCCGCCGCCGCCATCGACTCTGGAGCGGCACGGCAAAAGCTCCGCGACTTGGTCGAGTTCACGAAACGAGAGGCTCCGAACCCGGCGTGAGCACCATCCTCCAACGAATCCTCGAAACGAAGCGCGACGAGGTCGCCCAGTTGCGCGCGGGCCGCGGCGCCCTCGCCGACCTGCGTGCCCGGTGCGCGGATCTTCCGCCCACCCGGGGCTTCGCGCGCGCGCTCTCCGCCGCGCCCGGCACCGCGTTGATCGCGGAAGTGAAGAAGGCCTCCCCGAGCAAAGGCGTCATCCGGCCCGATTTCGATCCGGTGGGCATCGCGACGGCCTACCGCGACGGCGGAGCCGACTGCCTTTCCGTCCTTACCGACCGCACGTATTTCCAAGGTGAACTCGCCTACCTCGAAGCGATCCGCGGCGCCGTGCCGCTGCCGCTCCTGCGCAAGGACTTCCTGATCGACACCGCGCAGGTCTGGGAGGCCCGGGCGGCGGGCGCGGACGCCATCCTTTTGATCGTGGCCGCGATCCCTTCCGCGGCGCGGCTCGCCGAGATGCGCCACTTGGCCGAGTCGCTCGGAATGGACGCGTTGGTGGAAGTGCACGGCGCCGAGGAACTCGAGTCCGCGGCGGAATCGGGCGCCACCGTGATCGGGGTCAATCACCGCGATCTGCGCACGTTCGAAGTCCGCCTCGAATCGTTCGAGGAACTCGCGCCCTCCTTTCCCGCCGGCACCCTGGCCGTGGCGGAGTCGGGAATCCATACGCCCGCGGACGTCGCCCGTTTGTCCGCCGCGGGCGCGAAGGCGATCCTCGTCGGCGAATCGTTGATGCGCCAACCCGACGTGGCCGCCGCCGCACGCACCCTGATGCACCGTTCATGAAAAAAACCGCCACCCTGCTCGTCGCCGGGATCACCCTCGCCACGCCCGCCCTCGCCGCGCCGCCCAAGGGCACCTACGCCGCGTTCCTGCTGGGAACTTCCCAGAACGACCACAGCGATATCCACGTGCAAGGGCCCGGCACCAATGCAACGTTCCATGGCGTGAACTGGGCCATGCATCCGTTCGAATCGGCCCCGTACTACGTCGCGAAAATCGGCACCCCGCTGCGCCAAGGCTCCCCGTGGGACATCGAGGTCGACTTCACGCATTCGAAGGCGATCGCGCTCACCGGGCAAACCGTTCGGGCATCCGGCACGTGGAAAGGCGATCCCCTCCCGTCGTCGCTCCCCCTGAACACCCATCTGGAGCGGGTGCGCTTCACGAACGGGGTCAATATCCTCTCGGTGCTCCCGATCCGCCGGTTCGCGCCGGCCGAAGCCCGCATTCAACCCTACGCCGGAGTCGGTCCCGCCTACTTCATCATTTGGTCGGTCAGCGTTGCGGATGGCGTACGGCGGCACGCGCGCTACCACGGCGCCGGCTTCGGCTGGACCGGCGTGGCGGGAGTTCGCGGCCGAATCCGCAACGGTCTATCGTGGGTGGCCGAGGCGAAGTTCACCGACGGGCCCGCGGATGTGCCCGCGGGTACCGATCTGCGCCTCACCACGCGGATTCGCACCCGGCACGAAACCGTCGGGCTGCTCTGGAACTACTAGCCCGCCGCGGTCG
>JBJTRZ010000120.1:0-3489 GCA_046076415.1 Armatimonadota bacterium | reverse complement strand
CGAAGCATCCGTCCCGCTGGAGCGCAAGGCGTTGCGCGACTGGCTGGTCCGCACGGGGGGCGCCTTGCGGCGAACGTTGGCCGCCTGGAACGCCGAGGATCTTCGCCCGGCGGTCCGACACGAATACCAAGGCACCGCCTTCGCGCTTTCCCGCCAATGGGTGCTTTTCCGCATCCTCCTCCATGATTTCCACCACGGCGGGCAGTTGAGCCTGCTGTGCCAGCAGCGGGGGATCGATGCGCCGTCGCTCGTGCAGCTCGGAGGCCATTTGCCCGAGCCGCCGCCTTGGGTCTGATCCGGCGCGACCTTCATGGAATTCCGGAATCTTGGCATTCGCGGGCGCCGAAAGGGGAATGCGATGGGACAACTTGACGCAACGACACCGCTTGGCATTCTCGACGTGGATTTCCGGAAGTCGGGATCGGATTGGACCAGCGTCGACGGTTCCTTGAACCTGCGCCGAGGTCCCGAGGGATTGGAGGTGCGGTCGCTGCAGCCGGGGGGTGCCCTGACTTCGCCCCAAATCACGGTGCCGGAAGGGCGAATCGCGCTGGTGTCGCTCGAGATTCGGCGCGACACCGGCGACCCGTTCGGGGTTTGGGAACTGGGCCCTCGTTTCAATTCGAACGACACGCGGACGTTCGTCACCCGAGCTTCGGGCGGCTGGGAAACGATCGAAGTCGCGATTCCGTGGGGTGCCGGGGCGAATCGACTGCGCCTGCGGCCGTTCGAGCGAGCCGGGCGGTGCGTGCTGCGCGCAGTGCGCATTAGGATCGTGGATCGGATCCCGCCGGCGCCGTGGGCGGACCCGGTCGCGCTGCGCGGCAAGGAGATCGTGGCCGCCGGACAATGGTTGGTGGACGGAGCGTTTTCCGCCCGCTGGCTCGCCGACAATCCCGAGTTCACCCGCACGTTTCCCTACACCGGCATGGTCCTGCCGTTGGTGCTCGACAAAGAGGCCCTGTCGGGAACGGGTTTGCCCGTGGATCGGTGTTTCGCCCACGATTTGATGTGGACGCGGGTGCCGATCTCGTGGCGGATGCTTGCGCCCGAAGTGGCCGCCTTGCGTCGAACGACGTGGCGCCATGTGCGGGCCAATTATTTGAACGCGACGTTCGGGGATGCCAGCGACGGAACTCGGTTGCCCGACCTTGCCAACGAACAAGATGCGGCGATCTGGGCCGGGAACGCGGCCGCGATGGGGCGTGCGTGCCGGGAAGCGGGCCTGCTCGGAATCTGGCTCGACACCGAGCAGTATGGTCGGTGGCCGGGAACCCCCGGAGGGCCGTTTCCCCTCGGGCGCGAACCACCGGAGGTCCTGCGCCGCCGGGGGACGCAGTGGATCGAGGCGGTCCAGCGCGAGTTTCCGGCCGTGCGCCTCATCGTGACCTTCGCATGGTCGCCGGATCTTGCCGCCGCGGGTTTCCTGCGCGGCGTGGCGCCGTTCCTCGATGGCATTCTGGCCGGCATTCGTGCTCCGGGGCGGATTGTCCACGGCTACGAAAACAGTTTCTACTACGGTTGGGGTCCGGGCAACCCCTACGCGGCGCAAGGCTACGACGGATCGCACCGCAGGTTCGAGCGCATGCGACTCGGTCAGCGGGATTGGCGTCGCTATGCCGCCGACCCGGCGAAATTCGATCGCTTCGTCGAGGTGGGCACGGCGGCTTGGGTGGAGGATCACCCGTATGCTCCGTGGATGGGGTGGCCGGAGGGTCGCACCGAGTCGGTGTGGTCGAATCTGCCGCTTGCGGTGCAGCATACCGACCGGACCGTGTGGGTGTGGTCGGAGCACACGCACTATCGACATGCGTTCGAGGAACGTCGCCGGGCAAACCCGTTCTGCTTCGCGATCGCGAACCGTGCCGCCGGCGCGGCCACGGGCTCCTGGCGGGAAACGTTTGATACGGACCCGTTCGCGGCGGGGTGGACATTCGATTTCGACATCGACGACGCGGGTATCAAGCGGGACCCGGACGATGTTCGGCCGGTGTTCGACGATCGGGTGTTGCCGTACCGCTGGGCTGCGGGCGCGTTGACGGTGGAGTCGGAGGTTCCTGCGGGGGGGCTGCGCCCCATGGCCGGGCAACGACTCCGCGCCGTGCGTCCGGTGCGCCCGGTGGAAGCGCGGGAAGTGGTCGCGTGCACGGCGGAGTGTATCGTCGACGATATCGGAGGGGCGGACGTGCAACCGGTGGCCGTGGGTTGGTTCGATACGGCCCGTGGCCGCGAGGTATCGGGTTTCTGGGCGGGGCTCCTGGATGCGTCCACCCTGATCGTGGTCCGCTCGGTGCCGGGGGGCGTGCCCGTGGTGCGGACGATCGGGCTTGGGCGCGGCCGCGTGGGCCCCGGCGACCGTGTGATGCTGCGTTTGCGCCACGACGGACGGTCGGGTCGGTCGGTGGTGGAGGTGCGTGCGGCGGGAGTTTCCGCCTAGCTGGCGATCGTCGGTTCGGCGGGCCGTTGGGGATGGGATGAGGCGGGGGTGGCGCTCGGGGAGCCGCGGGTGGAGGGCGCGGTGCGCTTGGCGCGACGGGAGATGGGCGGGAGCGAACGACTCCCGCCGGCGGTGGGCAGGTCGGAGGGTTCCCGCCCGCAACGGATTCGACTGGTGTCGTTCACCGTGGAACGTGCGGTCGTGGGACGCGGATGAGGGGCCTGCCGGCGCCGAAGGGTGGCATTGGGGCCGCCGGCCGCCTTCCGCGCGGTGCCGGTGCGCGGCGCACTTCCAAGCCGTGGTTGGAGGTATACTGACGGCACGCCGAGGAGCGCTGCAACCCGCAACCGCGGACCAGGCTCGGCCAACGAACCGCGCTCGCCCCGAATTCCGGGGCGGGTGTTTTTTTTGCCCGTCCCCCACGCGCACGAAGGAAACCAAATCATGCAGACCACCACGCAGTCGATCCTCGCCACCGATTTCGATGTGGCCGATCTCGGCCTCGCCGAATGGGGGCGCAAGGAGATCGCGATCGCCGAGACCGAGATGCCCGGGCTCATGGCGATTCGCGCCGAGTACGCCGAGCTCCAGCCCCTCGCCGGAGCCCGCATCACCGGTTCGCTGCACATGACGATCCAGACCGCGGTCCTCATCCAAACCCTCGAGGCCCTCGGTGCCAAGGTCCGCTGGGCCAGCTGCAACATCTTCTCGACCCAGGACCATGCCGCCGCCGCGATCGCCGCGAGCGGAACCGCCGTTTTCGCCAAGAAAGGGGAATCGCTCGAGGAGTACTGGGACTACACCCACCGCATTTTCGAATGGCAGGACGGCGGGTGCTCGAACATGATCCTCGACGACGGGGGCGACGCGACGTTGCTGCTCCACCTTGGCGCCAAGGCCGAAAAGGACCTTTCGGTGCTCGACCACCCCGGGTCCGAGGAGGAGACCATTCTCTTCGCCAGCATCAAGCGCAAGCTTGCCGTGGACCCGACCTGGTATTCCATCCGCCTCGCCGCGGTGCAGGGGGTGACCGAGGAGACCACCACGGGCGT
>JBJTRZ010000119.1:0-6482 GCA_046076415.1 Armatimonadota bacterium | reverse complement strand
CGCGATCCACGAACTCGGCATCGATTGCGCGATCGGGGGCGCCCGCCGCGACGAGGAGAAGGCCCGGGCGAAGGAACGGGTGTTTTCCCACCGCGACGCATTCAGCCAGTGGGATCCGAAGAACCAGCGGCCCGAACTCTGGGATCTCTACAACGGTAGACGGGCTCCGGGAGAACACTTCCGCGTTTTCCCCATCTCCAACTGGACCGAACTCGACGTATGGCGCTACTTGGAGCGCGAAGGCATCGGGATGCCCTCGCTGTATTTCAGCCATGTCCGCCAGGTCGTTCGTCGAGCCGGGGTGCTCCTCGCGCGTTCCGAACACCTCAACCCGCATCCCTCCGACATCGTCGAGGAGCGCGTGGTGCGGTTCAGGACCATCGGGGACATGACGTGCACCGGCGCGGTGGAGTCGCGGGCCGATTCGCTCGAGGCCATCATCGCCGAAGTCGCCGCCTCGCGCGTCACCGAACGCGGCACCCGAGCCGACGACAAACGTTCCGAGGCCGCGATGGAGGATCGGAAGAAGGCGGGGTATTTCTGATGGAACGTCCCGGCGCCACGCGGCGCGAAATCCTGCGTTTCACCACGGCGGGTTCGGTCGACGACGGCAAGTCGACATTGATCGGGCGACTGCTCCACGACACCAAGTCCATCTTCGAGGATCAGGCCGCGGCGATCGAGGCGGCCACCGTGCGTCGCGGTGGGAGCGGGCTCGACCTGGCGCTTCTCACCGACGGACTGCGGGCCGAGCGCGAGCAGGGGATCACCATCGATGTGGCCTATCGCTACTTCGCGACTCCGCTTCGGAAATTCATCATCGCCGACACGCCCGGCCATGTCCAGTACACGCGCAACATGGTGACGGGCGCATCGACGGCCCAATTGGCGCTGATCCTGGTGGACGCGCGGAAGGGGATTTCCGAACAAACCCGGCGCCACGCCGCAATCGCCACGCTCCTCGCGTTGCCCCGCGCATCTTTTGCATCAACAAGATGGACTTGGTCGATTTCGATCCTGCGCGGTTCGAGGAAATCCGTCGGGGAATCGAATCGTTCTTGGCAAAACTCGACCCGATCGAAGCGTCGTTCGTGCCGATCTGCGCCCTCGACGGCGACAATGTCGTGGAGGGTTCCGAGCGCATGCCGTGGTACGACGGACCCTCGTTGCTGGAACTGCTCGAATCCGTGCCCGCGGGCGCGATCTTTCGCACGGACCAACTGCGTTTCCCGGTCCAATATGTGCTCAAACCCACCGACGACGGGCGGGGACGGCGGTACCTCGGGCGCATGGTGGATGGAACGGTTGCCGTGGGCGATCGAATTCGCACCGTACCCGGGGGGCAGGAAACGGTGGTGGCGGGCGTTGAAACCGCGGATGGGCCACTGGCGGTTGCGTACCCGCCGCTGAGCATTTCCTTGTTGTTGGATCGGGAAATCGATGTCAGTCGTGGCACGTTGCTGGTGTCGCCCGACGCACCCGAATCCGAAGTGGAATTCGAGGCGAATCTTTGTTGGTTGGGCGATCGCCCGGTCAAGGCGGGAATGCGTTTCCTGGCCCGGCACGGAACGGCCGAGGTGCCCTGCATCGTGACGCAACTCGTGCACCGCCTCGACATGGAGACCTTGGAGCCCCTAGATGCTCCGGCGGAGTTGGGGGTGAACGATTTGGCCCGGGTTCGGTTGCGGGTGGCCACGCCCCTGATGGTCGACGACTACCGGACCTGCAGAGGAAACGGGGCGCTGGTGCTCGTGGATCCGGGCACCCATGTCACCGTGGGCGCGGCGATGCGCACGCGCGGCTGAGCGCGACGGCTCCGCCGGTTATATTTCGACGAAGTGTCCGTCGATCAGGCGCACCACGCGATCGCAATCCGCGAGTGCGGATTCCCGGTGCGTGACGATGAGAACGGTTCGCCCCTGCATGAGTTCCGAGAGCGAGGCGAGCAGGTCCGCTTCCGTGACGCTGTCGAGGGCGCTGGTGGGTTCGTCGAGGATCAGCACCGGAGCGTCGCGCAGGTAGGCTCGCGCCAGACCGACTCGTTGGCGCTCCCCACCCGATAGCGCGTGGCCCCGTTCCCCGACGGTGGTTTGCAATCCGTCTGGAAACCGGGCCAGCGCGGCCCCCAATCGGGCCCGGTTCGCGGCGTGCTGGATCTCCGCTTCGGTGGCACCTGGCCGGCCTGCCGCGATGTTGTCGGCGATGGTGCCCGAGAAGAGCACGGTTTCCTGGAAGACAACCGCGATCCGGGAACGAATCTCACCGGGTTCGCGATCGCGCAGGTCGACGCTATCGAAAAGGATGCGGCCCGAATCCGGGTCCTGGAATCGCAGCAAAAGGTGCAGCAGGGTCGACTTGCCCGACCCGGTCTCTCCCACGATGCCAATACGCTCGCCGGGAAGCACGCGCAACGTGGCATGGTCGAGAATGGGGCGCCGCGAGTCGTAGCCAAAGGTGACGTCCTCGATCGACCAGGCCCCGGCGCATCGTGCGGGAACGGTGGGTACGGGCGGTACCGGAACTTCGGGGTCGGTGTCGAGCAACAACACGGCACGTTCCAGTCCGGCGAGTTGGGTTTGCAGGCTGGCCCATTTCTTACCCACCGTCCGCAGCGGCGCGTAGATCTGATTGAGATAATGGAGTCCCAACAGCGCCTGGCCGATGGTGAGGGAACCGCGCTGCGCCGCCTGCACGGCCACCGCGAGTGCCGCCGCCGTTCCCGCCGCGCACAGGAGCTGCACCATCGATCCCAATGCGGCGTCGAGGCCGGCCACGCGCATCCGTGCCGCAACCGCGCGGCGTCCCGATGTGCGGTACGCCTCCACCTCGACCGTTTCGCGTCCATATGCCTTCACCACCGGGAGCGCGGCGAGGGCTTCATGGATTCGGCCCATGGCCCGGCTTTCGAGCTCGCGCGCTTCCCTCGAGCGGGCCTTCAGGGTGGGACGCAGCAGGCGGGCGCTCAGCAGCAACGGGGGAGCGACGGCGACGGCGACGATACCGAGACCGGTGTCGAGACGAAACAGGGCGGTTGTCATGGCGAGCAAGGTCACCACCGCGGTGAAAACCGGCAGCGCACCGTCGATGAGGGTCCATTCCACGGTCTGCGCATCGGTTTGGATGCGGTAGACCGTGTCGGAAACGCCTTTGTCGATATGGTGCCGGACCGCGAGGCGAAGGGCGGCGTCGAAGAGCCGCACCCTCAAATCCAGTATCAATCGTTGACCAAGGCTCGTGGATACCAGCGCCGCGAGCACCGACTGGATTTGGGCCGCGGCGGCGATCGCGAGTCCGCCGGCCGCAAGCCATGCGAGTCGCCCACCGCTTTCGTGCACCGGGAAGGCGGCCAGCCAAGCGGGCGCGGGTTTGCCTTGAAGGATCACATCGACCGCGGTTTGCAGGGGAATGGGAGCGAGCAACGCAAGCCCCGCACCGGCGGTTTCGATCAATGCGAGTGCGGCGAGGGGAAACCAAGCTCCCTTGGCCAAGGCGATCACGGTTTCCCGGCCCGTGGAGCGTTGGGGTGCCGTCTTCGACGGGCGGGAATCGGAGGGGGGATCGGGCATCGGGTGAATTGTACGGCTACGGGGGTGGTGCGGTGAACCAATGCGGGACATAACGCAAACCCGTAGCCACACGGCGCACCCCGCGGAGCAATTGGCGTGCGGCCTCGAACGGCGCTCCGTTGCGGAGTTCCTCGCGGGCCCAGCGGAAGGTCTCGCCCGCGGCGGCCAGGCCACCGAGGGCAGCCATGCGACGCTCGGAATTGCTCAGACCCGCTTCCCGAAGGAATTTCGCCCTGACCCGTTCGCCTTGCCGCATGAAGGCCCCCCGTTTGGTCATGTTCCCCGGGTGGACCAGGCGATGGATCACCGGTTCGGTCAGTCTGGGAATCGGAGCGATTCGGGCGAGGCGCAGCCAGAGGTCCCAGTCCTCGCTGACGGGCAACGCGGGGTCGAAACCGCCAACGGCGTCGAAGGCCGAACGCCTGACGAGCACTTGGCCGGGCGTTTGGATTGCGCACCAGACCAAAAGGGTGTTCAGGGTTTCGGGATCCTCCGCTGGAATCGGCCCAACTCGACCCGGACCGACGAATCCGCGCCGATGCCATCCCGGATGACACTCCGGATCCTCGTCCGATCGTCCCTCGGGATCGATCGAGCGGGCGATGCCGTGCACCGCGGGAGCGTCGTGGTGGGTCTCTGCGAAGGCGATCAACCGCGAGAGCGCACCGGGATACAACCAGTCGTCGTCGTCGTGGAACAGCAGGTATTCGCTGGAGGGCGACGCAATGCCCATGGCGGTCCCACGACCAACGACATGACCTTGGTTGGATTGCCGGATCGTCCGGATACGCGCATCGGTACCGGCCCATTCCTCCAAGAGGATTGGCGTCTCATCCTTGGATTCATCGTCGACGATGATCAATTCCCAATCGCGGAAGTCTTGGGAAAGGATCGCATCCACCGCCTTGCGTAGCAGTCCGGGACGTTGGTACGTGGTGAGGACGATGGTGAGGCGGGGGGACGGGGAGGGAGGGTGTGCGGACATGGCGGTAAAGGGCGGAAATCGGACCGGAAGCAAATCCGGAAACTTTTCGCACTTTACCCCGAGCACGGATTTGGGAAACGTGATCGCTGGGTGTATCGATTGGCGCGTCAGATGTCGATTCCGAGCAGCGTTTCGTCGAGCTCGTGATCGGAATCGTCGGTGTTTGCGCCCGCGGCCGCCCGCTGGACTATGCGTCCAAGGCGTTCCCGCAATTCGCGGTGGACCCGAGCGAGCACGGGATGCCCGACGGGATCCCGCGGACGGGGGGCATCGAGGTGGTAGTCTCCGATCACGCGACCTGGTGACGTCGAAAAGAGGAGGATCCGGTCGGCGAGGACCAACGCTTCGTTGAGACTGTGGGTCACGAAGACCACCGTGCATCGGGTTCGCATCCACAGCGTTGCGAGTTCGCCCTGCAGCAGGGAGCGGGTCTGCGCGTCGAGGGCCCCGAAGGGCTCGTCCATGAGCAAGAGATTGGGCTCGAGCACGAGCGCGCGCGCGATGGCGACCCGTTGCCGCATGCCTCCCGACAGTTCGTGGGGATAGGCGTCCGGGAACTTGCCGAGGTGCACCAGATCGAGCATCGCATCGGCCCGTTCCAATCGTTCCCGTCGCGGCATCCCCTGCATCTGCAGGCCGAAGGCAACGTTTTCCCGGACGGTCCTCCAAGGGAACAACGCGGCTTCTTGAAAAACGACGCCCACTTTGCCCAGATGGCGCACCGATCCACCGGTGGGCGATTCGAGTCCCGCGAGGACATTCAGCAGGGTGGTCTTCCCGCATCCGCTGGGGCCCAGAAGGCAGACGAACTGGCCCGAGGGAATGTGCAGGGTCGTGGGGGCAAGGGCCTGCGTGCCACCGGGATAGGTCTTGGAAACCCCTTCGATGGAAATCATGCGCCCTCCACTCCCCAGCGCCGGGCGACGAGACGTTCGATCGGGAGGAAAAGCAGCCGGTCGACCACGAGACCCAGCACGAGAATCACCAGGATCATTCCAAGCACCATCGCCATGTCGTTGAGGTCGCGGCCGGTGTTGAGCAAGTGCCCGACGCCGGCGCGCAGCGATTGGGAAAGCAATTCCGCCGACATCAGGGAGCGCCACGCGAACGCCCAACCCTGACGGGTGCCGGAGAGGAACGCGGGGAGGCTGGCAGGTAGGAGCACATGCCACCAGACGCGCCAACCGCGGGCGCCGAGGGTCCGGGCGGCTCGGCCGATGATGGGGGGCAAGGAGCGGATACCCGACCGTACGGACACGGTCACGGCGAATACGGAGCCCATCACCACCACGAATTGCACGGCGTTTTCATTCAGGCCGAACCATAGCAGCGCCATCGGGAACCAGCAGATCGACGGCAGCGACTGCAGGCCGGTGACGACGGTGCCCACGGTTTCGTCGAGCAATCGGAAACGCGTGAGGAGGATTCCGAGCACGGTTCCGAGCAGGACCGACAAGAGAAAACCGAATCCGACGCGAATGAACGATGTGGCGACGGCGGGGAGCAACTGGCCATCGCTGGTGGCGTCGCGCATCCACGAGAAAACGTCGAGGGGAGCCGGAACCAGGTAGCGCGGCCAGATTTCCAACCGGGCGACCACCCACCAGGCGGCGCCCAGCAGGAGCAGGAAGGCGGGACGGATCCAGCGGTTCATGATGTCTTTGGCCCTTTGCGGACCACCGAACGCGATCGCACGCAACGCACGGGTCGGGCGGAATCGAGGGCGCGCGCGCTGCCGCGGCGGCTTCGTGAGTGCGAGGATTGGGAGCGCATCGACCGACGCGCAATGCTACCGCATCCGGGCCCGAACGGGCCCGGATGCGGCATCGAGGTGCGATGAAGCGGGAATCGATTCAGCGGACCGGATTCCTTCGCCAATCGTTGTCGAGGTACGAGCGCCAGGTCTTCTCGGGGCGGGTCCACTTCGCATG
>JBJTRZ010000118.1:0-5378 GCA_046076415.1 Armatimonadota bacterium | reverse complement strand
TTGGCGCGGCGCCAACCGGCGGCGCTGGGCGAGGCGCGCCAGCGCGCGCGGTTCCTCTGCGGAATTTCGAGTCCGGCGGCGACGCGGGCCCGCCTTGGCGGGCATCCGCTGATGGGAATTTGGTCGGATCGGGATTTCCCGGAGGTCCTTCGCCGCTGTGCGCCCGAGGAGGACGGCGCATCCGATTGACGCCGGGGCGGTTTGGCGGCCCGATCCCGCGCGGCCGCTGGGCACGGCCGCCCGGTGGGTGGTAGACCGGAGCCATGGAGCAGCGCACCAACATTGTCCTGATCGGCATGCCCGGTGCCGGCAAGAGCACCGTGGGGGTGTTGCTGGCGAAGGAGACCGCCCGCGGATTCCTCGACACCGACCTTGCGATTCAGGAGGCCGAGGGGCGCACGCTGCAGGACATCCTGGATTCCGAGGGATATTTGGCGCTTCGGGCGATCGAGGAGCGCGTTTTGTTGTCGTTGAACCCCACCCACCATGTCGTGGCCACCGGCGGTAGCGCGGCCTACAGCGCACCGGCGATGGAGCACCTGCGTGCGGCGGGCGTGGTCGTTTACCTGGAAGTCGAGTCCGATGTGCTGCTCGCGCGCATCCACGACTTCGGCACCCGCGGAATCGCGCGCCGTCCCGATCAGACCTGGGACGATTTGGTCGCCGAACGGACCGCGTTGTACCGGCGCCACGCCGACATCGTGGTGCGTTGCGGCACCGACACGCACGATGCGGTGTGCGCACGGATTGTCGCAGCGCTCGGCGCCCCTCCGAAAAACCCCTGAACCCCCCTTGCGCTTTCGGTGGATCCCTGTTAGAGTTACGGGATTTTCTAGGTTTTCGTGGTTTGGGAGTATTTGCGATGCATATTCGGATTCCCTTGGCCGTCCTGACCCTCGCGGTCGTGGCCGGCGGCGCGTCGGCGCAGATCAAAATGGCGTTCCAGAAGAAGATCTCCCTCGCGGGGGTCACCGGAATCGGGTCGAATCCTTCCGCGGTCGCTTGGAACGGATCCACGGCATTCGTTGGTGGCTTCAACGCTTCGGGCGCCACGGCCAACACGGGCGTGGTTCGCATCGACAATGTGCTGACCACCCCCACCACGTCCTCGGTGTTCGGCGCCCTCTCCACCAACAACAACCGCGGCATCACCCAAATGGCCGTCCGCGGTGGCACCCTCGCCGTGGCTTGGGACAACGGCGCGGGATCGGGCGACTCGATCCGTACGTTCAACACGTCCAACAACTCCCTCAAATGGCGCGTCGGCACCTCAGCGTCCGACAGTTCCCGTCGTGGCAATGCGGTCGCGTTCGATCCGGGCTTCAATGGAGCGGACGCCACTCCCGATGTGTCGTATTTGGGCATCGGATCGGGTCGACGGCACCGCCTTTCCGACGCCGCGGGCACCTACACCGACGGACAAAATGGCGGCGCGATCATCAACTTCTCGCCGATCAGCACCAACTGGCGCGGCATGGCGTTCGACCCGACCACGGGCGATCTCTACACCCGTGAGTCGAACCGCATCGGCAAGGCCGTCCGCACCGCCGACAACGCGTTCCAAGGCAACGCCTCCACCACGATCGGCGGGCTAACGTCGTTCAACGCGGTGGGCCAGAGCATTTCGTTCGTCAACAGCACCGAATTCGGCAAGTTCCTGATAGTCAACGACCGCACGTCGGTGGGCGGAGGGCAAGCGTTCACGTCCGTGATCAAGGCCTTCACCACCTCGGGCACCCAGCAGACGATCACGTTCAACGGGTTGACGCTCCCCGCCGACGGCAACGGCTACTACGACTTCTCGTTCGACGCCGCCACGCAGTCGCTGGCGATCCTCGACTTCAACAACCGCGACCTCTACGTTTTCAACGTGACGGCCACCGCCGCGGCTCCCGAACCGGGCAGCCTCGCGCTGATGCTGCTCGGTGGCGGCGCCGGAGTCGCGGCGTTGATCCGACGTCGTCGCGCCGTCTGATCGACGCGCCAAACCAACCAGACGGGCCGGGGATTCCCCCGGCCCGTTTCGTTTTTCCGGAAGGAACGCTCCGGGCGGTCCGGCGAACCTGCGCCGGGAAGGGACCCACGATGAAGGCTTTGGTCTGGGAGGCGCCGCGGCGCATGGAGGTGCGGGACGTTCCCGAACCCCGCCCCGCCGCCGACGAGGTGGTGGTCGCGGTCGATTGCGCGGGAATTTGCGGATCGGAACTCGGAGGCTACCTTGGGCACAACGCCTTGCGGGTGCCTCCGCTGGTGATGGGGCATGAGTTCGCCGGGACCATTCGGGAGGTCGGGTCCGCGGTGGCGGCCGTGCGGCCCGAGTTGCGCCCCGGGGTCCGTGTCACCGCCAACCCGATGGTCTGGTGCCGGGAGTGCCACTTCTGCCGGACGGGACGCGAGCAGCTTTGCCGCAATCGCCGTTTGATCGGTGCGCACCGTCCCGGTGCCTACGCCGAGTTGGTGGCGGTCCCCGTCCACGTCGTGCTCCCGATTCCCGAATCCTTGCCGCTGCGCCTCGCGGCCCTCGCCGAGCCGGTCGGCGTGGCGTTGCGGATCGCCGACTTGGCGGGAGATGTGCAGGGGCAAACCGTGTTGGTCGCGGGAGCCGGGCCCATCGGCCTGCTCGCGGTGCGGACCTTGGGCCTCGCGGGTGCCGCCCGGGTCCACGTGGTCGACCTCGACCCCGCCCGCCTCGAAATGGCCCGGGATTTGGGAGCCGATGTCTGGGACCCGCGCACGGTGGATGTTCCGAACCTGCTGCGGGAGGCCACGGACGGCCTTGGCGCGGCGGCGTCGATCGACGCGGTGGGTGCGACGGCCACGCGGGCGCTCTGCGTGTCGGCGACGGTTTCCGGCGGGACGGTCGTTTTGACCGGGCTGCACGAGGAGGTCGGTCCGATGCCGGCGGCCGAGATCATCCGACGCGAACTCGTCCTGCGCGGCGCGTTCTGCTACCTGCCCCGCGATGTGGAGCGGGCGATCGAGTTGCTCGATGCGGGTGCGGTGGGTCTGGATCCGTGGATCGTGGAGGCGCCGCTCGAGGACGGCGGGCGGTGGTTCGATCGGTTGGTCGACGCGCCGGGCGATGTCGCGAAGGTGTTGCTGCGCCCGTGAGGAGCCGGCGATGAATGTTCGGGTGGCGGTGATCGGGACCGGATGGTGGGCCACGGCCGCGCACCTGCCCGCGATTCGCGCCCACGGCGACGCCACTTTGGCGGCGATCGCCGACACGCGCCCGGAACGGCTTGCCGCCGCCGCCGCCGCGTTCGGCGATCCTCCCGCGTATTTGAACCACCGCGCGCTGCTGGCGGCCGAGCGGCCGGATGCCGTGGTGGTGGCCACCACCCACGCGTCCCACCACTCGGTGGCGGCCGATTGCCTCGATGCCGGCTGTCATGTGCTGGTCGAAAAGCCGCTGACATTGACGGCGCGCGATGCGGCGGATTTGGTGGAACGTGCGCGACGGGTGCAACGGCACCTGCTCGTGGGCTACCCGTACAACCACAATCCGTTGGTTCGCAAAGCCTGCGAATGGGTGGCCACGCGGGATCTGGGCCCGCTCGAGTACGCGCATGGGTGCTTCAACTCGCAGCACAAGGCCTTGCTGGGCGGTGACGATGCGCCGGGACGTGGCTACGATTATCCCGTGCACGGTCCGGGTTCGGTGTATTCCGATCCGGTGGCTTCGGGCGGCGGCCACGGCCATTTGCAATTGACCCACTTGCTGGGCATCTTTTTCCAATTGGTGGACGTGCGGATGGCGCGGGTGAACGGCCGGATGGCGAACCATGGTTTGGCGGTCGATATGGTCGACGCGGCTGTGGTGGAGTTCGAGGGCGGGGCGCTGGCCACCATCGGGGGCACGTGCAATGCCGCACGGCGCTCGGTCGAATGGCGGCTCGGGTTCGCCCGGGGCAGCATCGATTTGGATATGGTGTCGGGGACCGGGTGGCTGCGGTGCGGTGCCGGATCGGTCGAGGAATTTGGTCCGGTGGGCGAGGCGTATCCGCAGGACGCGCCCGTCGATGATTTGGTGAACGTTGCCTTGGGGCGATGCGCCCCTTGGGTGGACGGTGGGGTGGGATGGCGGGCGGTGGAGGTGCTCGATGGCCTGTACCGCTCCGCGCAGGCGGGGGGCGCGACCGTGGAACGCGCCGAATGGGAGCCTGTCGGCCCGGCGGTCGACTGAGGAGGAAGGCGATGCGTATCGTCCGGATCGAGGCGGTTCAGGTGGATTTTCCCAAACCGGCGCAGCCGCCGGTTGGGCGACGGCGATCGTGGACCCAGGAGGCCGAGGTGGCCAACCCGATGAGCCGCTACCCCGAGGTGAAGCGCCATCGGAGCCTGTGGTTGCCGAGGACCTGGGGCGAGGTGTGGTGTCGCGTGGTGCTGGAGGACGGCACGTGGGGATTGGGAAAAACCGACAACGGCCGACCCGTCGCTGCGGTGATCGACGACCATTTGGCGCCGAATCTGGTGGGCGAGGACGTGTTCGCCACCGAGCGCATCGCCGACAAATGTTATCGTTTGACCAAGCCCTACGGTTCGGTCGGCCTCGCGAGCTATGCGGTGAGCGCGGTGGATCTGGCGGTGTGGGACGCGCTGGGCAAGCTGCTGGACAAGCCGGTGCACACGTTGCTGGGTGGCCCGGTGCGCGAGCGCATGCAGTGCTACGCCACGGGCAACGATGTCGATTGGTACAAGGAACTGGGATTCCAGGCGGTGAAGCTCGCGTGCCCGTACGGCCCGGTGGACGGCATCGATGGAATCCATCGCAATGTCGAATTCGTGGCGCAGGCCCGCTCCATCCTCGGCGATTCGGCGGAGTTGATGCTGGATTGCTGGATGGCGTTCGACGTTGAATACACCGTGCGTCTCGCGGAGGCCCTGCGTCCCTATCGGTTGAAGTGGATGGAGGAATGTCTTCCGTCGGAGGATTTCGACGCCCATGCGCTGCTGCGGGAGCGTCTTCCCTGGCAAACATTGGCCACGGGCGAGCACTGGTACACCCCCGTTCCGTTCCAGTGGGCCGCCTCCCATCGGGCGGTCGACATCCTGCAGCCCGACCTGCACTGGGCCGGCGGTATCGGCGTTTGCCGCAAGGCCGCGGCGGCGGCGGAGGCGGCGGGCATCGCGACCATACTGCACGCGGGAGGCAACAACTCCTACGGCCAGCACTTCAGTTTCGCGACCCCCTCGGTGCCGTGGTGCGAGTTCTTCGTGGCGAGCGAGCCGGGGGTTCCGCTGGAGCAGGGGTGGCGTTATCCGGGACAATCGCTGCCCAAGGACGGTTGGATCACGCCGCCGGAGGGTCCGGGTTTCGGTGTGGATATTCCGGAATCCTGGATTCGGCCCTATTTCGCCTGATCGCCCGCGGTCTC
>JBJTRZ010000117.1:0-18543 GCA_046076415.1 Armatimonadota bacterium | reverse complement strand
GCGGGCTGGATTGGTACCAACGACATCGTCTTCAGCGCAAAGCTCGAAGGTGCCGGAGAGACGTACCACCTTTACACGATCAACACGACCACGTTGAACGTGTTCCAGATCACCGACGGTGCGGCAAACGAGCGCAACCCGGTTGTGTCTCCCGATGGTCGTTACATCGCGTTCGACTCCGACGCCGCTCCCAGCGTCGCGGGCGACGCTTACGCTGGTGGGACCTCTCCGCGATCCGAGACCCTCGCGGGCGATCCCGCCACCGCCACAGCGGTGAATGGTTCCGGGCGACGCAACATCTTCATTTCCGGTATCTACGGGGCTAAGGCGGTCCAGTTCACCAACCGGTACGCGGCGGCCGTCGATACGGACAACGCCGAGCCGTCCTTTTCCTCGCTCCGCGCCAACCCGTTCACGAACGCCACCGGCAACAATCTGTATGTTGCGTTCTCGTCGACGCGCCGGCCCGACGTTCCGGGTGCGCCCACCGCATTCACGAACGGCACCACCTACGACCTCTACATGGTGCGTGCGTCCAACGATGGCGGTACCACGCTCACCGTCGAGGCGGCCCCCACGGATGCCAACCTCGGTGCCAAGCGCGTGGATACCGTCGACGACGGATACGCCTACAACGACCATTACCCGAGTTGGTCGCCGGTCGTCAACCAAACGCGATTCGCGTTCCAGTCCGACCGAACCGGTGGTCTCCTGGTGAATGGTTTTGGCGATGGCTTCACGGCCACGCCCGGCACCAATGACTTGTTCATCGCGTCCGCGGTGGATATCTCGGCTCCGACCCTCGTACGCTTCGATACGAACACCTCCACAGGCGAAGTCGTCCATATCAATCTGGGCACCACCTACAACGCCGGGGCCTCGGTCCGCACCCGCGACAACGGACTCCTTCCTGGTCAGTCCGTCTTCTTCACGGTCCGCGCGGACGACCGGGAAGCCGGCATCGGAAGGGTGTACCTGCAGTTCAAGAACCCGAACTCCTACTTCCAGGCCGCCAACCAAGGCGGAAATGCGGCGGAACACAAGGAATACCTGGTGCGCCGGCTGTTCGGCTCGATCATCTTCGGCCAATACGTCTTCCAGGAAGGTAATCCGCCTTCGCCGCTGTGGCTGGAAAACGTTCAAAACGGTAGTGCGCTCGGATTCGAATACGAAGCCGAAGTGGTGGCGCTCGATGGCTCGACCTACTATCGCCACACTCCTTCCCCGGGGCCGCGCAATGTGATCCCGGTCGCCGGTTCGAGCGACGCACAGGCCTTCAGCGGTGTGAATCAGCCGATCCTCGATGGTCAAGGCGGCCGCGCGAACGCGTGGCTCGAACTCAAGCCGGTGGTCGACGGTGATGGAAATCCCGTGCGCCCCGCCGACGGCCAAGGCGGCGTCCTTTACGGTGCATCGTGGACCCTGCCGGCGGAGGCGTCGGACTGGTTCATCGACGTGATCATGTTCGACAAGGCCGTGAATCCGTATCCCCAAGGTTTGAATTCCGCGCAGAACTGGATCATCTACGACAACGTGTGGGGATTCTCGACCGCGTTGCCGCTCTCCGCGCAGGAAAAGGACATACTGTTCGTTTCCGACTACACCCTCGGGCAAAAATTCTTCTCCGCGCGTCTCGGTCAGGGTGGTACTCCGTCCAACCTGCAACCCATAAGCTATGGCGCGGAAAGCTACTACACCGACTCCGACATGGTGCGGTATCCGTCCGAGCAGACCCCGAGCGCGGCGGCTCCGGCTCCGGGTGCGACCGACCTGCGCGTCTGGTCCAATACCGGTCCGTGGCGCAACGACGGAGTCGGATACACATACGGCCGTACGGCCAATGGGACCATCGTCAATCCTGGATATCCCCATCCGCTGGGCGTAGGTTCCTACGTCGACCGCTTGCTGGAGTGGACTTCCGTTACCGCGTCCAACGGAAGCCGGTATGCGCTCCCGAAGGCCGGGCGATACAGCATCTGGCGAACGCTTGCGCGTGGGCCGGTTCCGGCGGAACTTTTGCAGTCCTACCTGCCCAGTTCGGTTTCCCAACCCGCGGACACCCGCGTGGGCGAGAAGTCCGCTCGAACGGTTCCCGTTTACGACCGACTGGTCGTGTGGGCGAGCCCGTTCTCCGGCAACCTGTTTGTCGGTCCGGGTTCGATCACCGATCTGAACACCCAGCAGGCACTGACGCAGTTCGTGACCGCCGGTGGGCGGCTGTTCATCAGCGGACAGGACATCGGTTTCGCGTTGGCGGGCAATGGACAGTCCAACGCGTTCTTCAACAACGTACTGAAGGCGCGTTACGCCGCCGACGTCAACGGGGGAGCTGCGTCGATCAATGCGGTCGGAACCACGCGGTTCAACACCGACGGTTTCCTTGGTGGGCAGCATGCCTACGGGGAAACCACGGATGGGTCGATCTACAACTACCTGAGCGCCGCGGCCCGGCCGGCGTTGCTCAACTCGTTCAATGTTCCGACGACCGGCGTATCGGACGCCGCCTTGACCTCGGACAGTAGCTTCGGCGCATACCTCGACGTTGTTACCGGTCTCGCCGGAACGAATGTGGAGTTCGGATACAACAATTCCGGCAACCCAGGAATCTTGAGTTCAACGTTCCCGGGAGGGGGTAACGTCTTCTACGCCCCGTTCGGCTTCGAAAGCGTGTCCAACGATTGGTACACATGGACTCCCGCCGGGGGCGGTGCGGTGCGCATCGCGAACCGGGGCACCCGTGCCAAGATCATGGCGAACTATTCGCTCGGATACCGAACGGGTACGTTCACGGGCCGGTTCATCGATGAGCAGGGCTCGCCGGTCAGTGATGCGCTTGTTCGCTTGATCGCCGGTGCGGAGAACCAACCTGCGGCGGGTACGGCGATCACCGATGCAGGCGGCTTCTTCCAGATCGATGGCGTAATTCCCGGAACCTATTCGGTTTACGGATACAAGCCGGGCTACTACACGCAGCACACGGCGGGAGACATCGTCAACGGTACGGGTCGGCGAAACATCTCCCTGGTGTTGAAGCGGGCCAATCCCGGCAAGCTGACGAACATTCCGCCCGCGGCGAATGGCGCGAATCCGAATGCTGCCGGCATTTTCGCGATCGACAAAACCACGCCCATCCCTGGGATCGAGGTTCAAGCCCGTAGGGTGAATCCGGACGGTCGGACCACCGTATTCAGTGCGGTTTCCCGAGACAACACCGATGCGCGCTTCCCCGCGGGTTCCTATGAACTCAAGGACCTGCTCATAGGTGAGTACGCAGTCATCGTCAACGCGCCGGATACCTACGACAACGCCGGAAACTTGGTGGCGAACCCGCGTTACAACTCGGGCTATGGCACGATCAAGATCACGGCGAATCCCCAGGCGGACAAGTTCGCGTTGGGTACCGGAACGACCGTGGTCGACCGAGACGGAACTTCGGTCCTCCTGATCGAGGAAGACAAGACGTCGCAAATCGATGTCTACCTCCCGAGCGCGCCCCAACCCGTGTCGGGCAAGGTCGTCGACGCGGGGACCAACGACCCGATCGAGGGTGCGTTCGTGACGGCGATATCTGCGACCACGCAAACCGTGGTGGCGACGGGTACGACGAACGCCCAGGGGGAATACCAACTCCGTACGACGGGAACGCCTTCCTTGGATGTTCTCATGGCGGGTGGCTACACGATCACGGCGTCGAAGGCGGGATACTCGAACGCAACGACTCCGCTTACGGTTACCGGTACGGTTCCTGTGGTTGCGCCGACTCTGAAACTGACGAAGTTGCCGCCGGGGAAGGTTTCTGGTCTTGTCGTCGGGATCAACGGCGCCGCGATCGTCGACGCCGAGGTGAGTTTCTTCTTGATCCAAGGAGGGGTCGTCTCCAGCACTCCGATTGTTCCGCCGGTGAAAACCACGGCGAAGCAAACGGTTGGCGGCTACAGCTTCAACTTCGTGGTGGATCCGCTCGACGCGGGCGATTACGTGGTGACTGTCGCAAAGCCTGGCTTGGTTGGCGATCCGGTTCAACTCCGGGTGACGATCGCCAGTGGTGCGGAAACGAAGAACGTCAAGTTCCGAATGCTTCCGCCGCGGGTGTACGGAGACGGCCTCCAACTGGTCTCGACTCCGTTCAACTACACCGGGATCGGAACCCGCGACATCTTCGGATTGTCGGCCACGGGGGACAACGACGGTGATGGCGATGCGGGCGACGCTGCGGATGTGGCGATCTTCAACCAGTTCGCGGTTGCCGACTGGACCGGCTTGGACTACCTCACCGGAGCGGAGCTTCCGTTCCAATCCGGCCGAGGCTACTTCGTCCGGTTCGGTGCAATCACTTCGGTCGTCAAGACGGGGACCGCGGTAGCGGGAAGCACGTTCACCGTGCGCCTCCAGCCCGGATGGAATTTGGTTGGGAATCCCTTCGCCAATGCCTCGAATGCATCGGCGCCGGGACCGGATCTCGACCTCTACGCCAACGGCACCATCGTTGACGGAAATGGTTCCCAGTACACGATCACGGAAGCGGTCCAGAACAATCTGATCCGTGGAACGTTGTTCGGGTACACGGGTAGCAACAACGGATCCCAGTACTTCGAAACCCGCGTCATGAAGGCGTGGAATGGTTACTGGATTCGGAACGCTTCGGCCGGTGCCCTCGATCTCGTGCTGCGGTATCCGGATTCCCGGTCCGCCAGGGTCGCACCGAAGTCGACGGTCAGCCTCGCCGACATTGAAAAACCGGTGTTCCGGTCGATCGAAGGCTCCAAGGGTGCGGGATGGCGCATGCGTCTCGTCGCCACCCAGGGTCGGCTCATCGATTCGGACAATACGATCGGCGTTTCGCCCGAGGCGAAGGACGGGTTCGATCCGATGTTCGACAACGAAAAGCCGCCGATGCTGGTGCAGGCGCCGGGCGTGTATATCGGAATCGAAGGCATCAACGAAACGGGCCGTTCGATGGACTTCGCCGATCAGGTGCGGTCCTCGGGTTCGGGAACCAAGTCGTGGAACTTCCGGGTTGCGGCGAACACGGACGGCGACATCGTGTTGACGTGGCCTAACATGAATCGAATTCCGCGGAATCTTGAGCCGGTCTTGGTGGATATGGCCACGGGTCGTAAGGTGGCCATGCGTGGAACGGGTTCGTACCGTGTTGCGCATTCGGGTCGATCGGAACATAAATTCCGGATCGAAGTCGGGCCTGGGGCGACCACTCCCCTGGCAATCGGTAAGTTGCGCGTCAATTCCGGAAGGGGTACGGGTTACCGGATCGCCTTTACGATGTCGCGTGCAGCGGACGCTTCGGTGGAGGTTTCGACGATGTCGGGTCGTGTGATCCGACGGTTCGAAACCCGGTCGGAGCAAGGAGTGGAATCGACGGTCCTCTGGGATGGTCGCGACCTCAATGGCGCCTCGGTCCCCGCGGGAACCTATCTCGTCAACGTCACGGCCCGTGACGAAACCGGACGGACCGCGCGACAGCGCGTACCGATCGGAACGGTCCGCTAGTTCGATAAGGAATGGGGTTCCCTGTCGGTCACGGCAGGGAACCGCAATCCTACTGTAGAATCCATTGCCGACAGGAAACGTTTTCGTTGGTCCATCGGGACGCGCCGCGCACTTACTTCACGGTGGTGCGGCGGGCAACGGACGGAGGAATACCGCTTTGAAGCACTTGGCGTTCGGGGGTGTGGTGCGACGCATCAGTTGGACTCTGGTGTCCGCGTTCATGCTCCAATTGCTTGTACTGGCGAACCCGCGCCCTTCCCAGGCGCAGGTCACCGCCTTGCCATCGGTTGCGATCTTGGACTTTGGTTCCTACCCGGGTGTCCGGGTGGGAAATGTTCAGACGCGCAATGCGACGGATGCCGTGTGGCTTGAGATGAATCGTGCCGGTGGGTACGACATCGCTCCGCGGGCGACCGTGAACGAGGAGCTCAACAAGCTGGACCTTACCGGGGCTCCGGACCGGAGCAGCTTGCAGCGCATCGGCCAGAGCCTGGGCGTAAAGTACATTCTCTCCGGGGACATCACGGATATTCGCTTCCTCGACGCGCCGCGGCGCGCAAAGGCGACGATCAGCCTTCGGTTGACCGATGTTGCGTCGGGCGAGTTCGTCAACGGAGCGATTCAGGCGGGACTTTCGCCGATTCCTTCGGCGGGGACGCAACCCGACGATGAGACTTTGGTGTCCCAGGCGATCACCGCGGCGGCGTTCAGCGCCGTCAAGACGGTGCGCGAATATACGCTGCCCGAAGCCACCATTCTGACGAACCGGGGAAACACCGAGGTTCGGCTAAATCGCGGTGGTCGCGACGGTATCGCTCCCGGACTGGAAATGATTGTGGTTCGCGGCACCGAAAAGGTGGGTCGTGTTCGCATCACTTCCGTTCAGGCGACTTCGTCCGAGGCTCAGGTTCTGGACGCGGGCAAGGGGATTCGTCCCCAGGACAAGGCGATTGCGGTTTTCAGCCTCCCGGGCCTTGTTGTTTCGCCGTCGGGGGAGTTCCAGAAGGTTGCGGTTCCGGATGTGGATCGTTTTTCGATTCGCAAGCCGAAGCAGAAATCGCTCGTTCAAACCGTGATCGGTGTCGCTGCCGCGGTTGCTCTCGGCGCGTTCATCACGCGTACCGCTTCCAGCAACAACGGTGCGGGTATCGTCGGGGTCAACGCTCGGGCTTATGCTGAATACTCGATTGCAACCTCGAATGATCCGCTTGCGGCGCGCGTTGAACTTCGATGGCGCGCGGCTCCGGACGTTCCGCAGAACAATGTGATCGAGTATCACATTTACCGGAACGAAGAAATCATTGGTGTGACGCCGCGTAACCAATTGACCTTCGTGGATTCTCCGTCCCGGGTTGGTCAGGTGACGTTCAACGAGATCTCGTACGCTGGTGGAATCTTTATTCCAGGCGCAACGACCACGGCTGGCGGAACGACCAATGGTGGTGGTGCGAACGCGGGGGGTAACAACGCTGGCGGGAACAACGCCGGTGGCAACAACGCGGGCGGAAACAACGCCGGCGGTGGAAACGGCAACGATCCGTCGATTCCGAATTCCCTTCGTCAAATCACGCGTGATGTCGCCCCGTTGACGGTTGGTGTTACGCATCGGTATCGCGTGTCGGTCCTCTACAAGCAGGTTGTTGCTGCCGACCTCTCCCTGGGCGGGGGCGGTGGTGGCGGCCTCGGTGGTGGTGGCGGCATCGGTGGCGGTGGCCTAGGTGGCGGTGGCCTAGGTGGTGGTGGCGGCATCGGTGGCGGTGGCCTAGGTGGCGGTGGCGGCATCGGTGGCGGTGGCCTCGGTGGTGGTGGCGGCATCGGCGGTGGTGGCATCGGCGGTGGTGGCATCGGCGGTGGTGGAAACGCTGGTGGTGGCCAGAATGGCACCCAGCTCCTGTACCGCGAATCCAACGTTGAGGCCGTCTCCGGCCCGGTGACGCCGATCGCGCGCCCCGGTATTACCGGACCCACCACGGATCAGGATCTCCGTCGCGTGGTGGTTACGTTCCGTACCGTTCAAGGTGCGAACGAGTACTGCGTGGAGTTCTCCGATTCGCCGAACTTCAAGAAGAAGGTGCAGATGGCGCCGTTCATCGCGCCGTTTGCGGCGGGCCTTGATTCGCGGACGGAGGCGTACAACATCTTCGACGCCTTCCCGAGGGCATCTAGGATCTACTTCCGAGTTGGTGCGCGCAACGCGATCGATGCGCCCGGGCCGGTCGGGAAGGATACGCCGAATGCGGACTCCTTCGTCTACAGCCAGGACGGATCCGTGTTTGGTCGATTGCCGCTTCCGCCGGGGCCGCCTTCGACCCCGTAGCGTGTGCATCGCTGAACTGGCGCTCGAGCATTCGGGCGCCAGTTCCTATGGTTCCGTGATGGTTCGGTTTGGGTTTGCTGTCGGAGTTCCGACGAAATACCGAGAAATCCAAGATGTGGAATAACAAAGCATTTTCCGTCGCCATGGGCGTCGTGTTGGGCCTGGGCGTTTCGCTCCGATCCGCGTTGGCGGCCGTCCCGGACGGTTTGAAGGCGGTTCAGGGTGAAATTGTCGTTCGGGTTCCGGACGGTGTTTCGGGCTCGGCCGTTGATCGTTTCGTAGCCGACGCTGGTTGCGAGGTGATTCGACCCGTCGCGTTCGCACCTGGTTACTATTTGGTTGGAGTCAAGGGACGTCCGATCAATGTGTCGCCGATCGCACCGACGGAAGCGACCCAAGCCGCGATTGTTCGCCTTCGGGCTGCCGGAGCGGTAAGTGCCGATCCGAATCTGATTGCGAAGTTGTTCCAGTCGGCAGGTTCCGGATCTCGTGTGGTTCCGAATGATCCCTTGTTCAATCGCCAATGGGACAAGGAAATGATTCGGATGCCCGAGGCGTTCAACATCCAGACTTCGAACCGGCTGGTTCGCGTCGGCGTGGTGGATAGTGGTATTCAAGCGGATCATCCCGATTTTCGTTTGCCCGGGGGTGGATCGCGGGTCGCGATTCAAGGCGACTTCGTCACCGGCGAGCCCTCGGACGGGGACACTGGCGGGCACGGTACGCATGTCTCCGGCATCATCGCCGCAACCGCGAACAATGGGGTTGGCGTGGCAGGTGTCGCCGGTTGGAATCGTGGCGGGGTGAATATCCAGCTGGTTTCGGCGAGGGTTTTTGGTGCTGGTGGAAGTTCTACGCTCGATATTATTCTGTCGGGCACCAAGTGGATGCGCGATCAGAATGTTCAAGTCGCGAACTTCAGCTTGGGATTTGGTCCGGCGCCCCTCGCGCTGTTGCCTCAGTCGTTTACGGATGCGGTCAACGAATTGCAATCGCGCGGGATTGTTGTGGTGGCTGCCGCAGGAAACGATGGTGTTGAGAACTCGACGGACCTCGCTGTATTGCCTGGGGATATCGAAGGAGTCATCAAGGTCACTTCGGTCGGACCCGACAAGAAGCTTTCCGTCTTTTCTAACTACGGTGGAAATCCGAAGCGGATCGCTGCTCCGGGTGGTTCCGGTGGCGGGGGCAAGGACGATATTCTCTCCACCTACCCGACGGCACTGAACGCGACTGGATATGCGACCGAGTCCGGCACCTCGATGGCGTGCCCGCAAGTGGCCGGTGCGGCCGCCCTCATGATCGCCGCGGGCGCCCGTCCTGCCGAGGTCTACCCGGCTTTGGCGAAGGGGGCGCAGGTTGCGGCGGATGGCGTGAACATTGACAAGTACGGCCCGGGCGTTCTCGATGTCTATTCGTCGCTGCTTCCGTTCTCGAATCCGGACCCAACGGTGTTCCTGCCGGGCAGTTCCGTTGGCAACACGGGTGTTGGAAGCGTCGATTACGGCACCACGTACTTCCAACGGATTCCGGTCAACATTCAGTTGATGGGTGTCGGAAAGATCGTGAATTCCGGGGCGGTGGCGCCTGAAGTTAACGTTTCCGACATCACGGTTGAAATCCAAACGATGGGGCGCACTTCGACCGCTCTGCGCACGTATGTTGGCGGTCGTGACGGGTCCGGCGATTTCGACGTACCGCAACTGCGGTCGGGCGATGTGAAGAGCACGGTCTTCACGGTCGCCGTGCCTCGAGCGGGGGTGGATGCCACCTTTGGCCCTGGGCAATATCGCATTTCGGCCAAGGTTGCCGGTGTCGAGAAGGCGGTCGGGTTCATCAACATTGTGTCGAAGCGGTTGCCGAAGGGGCGTTCGATGTTCGCATCGCCGTTCCGAGCGGATTTGATCTCCGGGGCTTCTCCCGAGTCCGGTTTGCTCGGATCGGGTGTTTCGTTCGGACTCGCCCGCTACAATCCCCTCCGCCTCTCTAGCCAGGATGACTACGCCCGGTTCCGGTCGAATGGGTCCCTCAACGACCCGGCCGCCCGGTTCACCTTGGGCGGATCCCTGATTGCGTACGACATTGCGGATCCGACCGTCTCTATTGCGCCGGTGGGTGTCGGTTTCTGGTTGGATCTGGACCGTGAAACGGTCGTGGATACGTCCCGGCTTCCGGAGGCTGTGGGGTCTTTCAATCCAGGTATCGTTACGAATCCGGTGGCGATCAAGTTGTTCGCAAACGGTGGTGGCTGGAATATGATCGGTGCGCCGTATCTGTTCCCGGTCAACTGGGGAAATGTGACGGTGGTGGTCGATGGTGTGAATTACTCGTTGGACGAGGCGATTCGCAACGGGGTCATCATGTCGGCCGTCGTTGGCTACCGCGATGGAGACTACGTCTACGGTATTGCACCGCAGGGACTTCTCGAACCCTTCAATGCCTATTGGGTTCGGGTCTACCGTGATTGCACATTGATCATTCCGCCTTCGGCGTCGTCCACAACTCGTTCGACGTCCTTGTCCAACTCCACGGACGGCTGGCGTGTACGGTTCGGTGCGATTGCGGGCGGGGATCGCGATGCGAACAATGTGTTCGGCGTAGGTCGCAATGCCGCGGATGTCGTGGATCGGGTCGATGTTCCGAAGCCTCCCGCTGGCGGTGGGCACGCGTATCTTCGGTTCCTTTCCGACGGGTCGAATGGATCGACCCGGTCGCTGGCCTACGACATTAAGTCTTCAGGTCGTTCGCGGAAGGAATGGACTGCCGCGGTTTCCGTGGATAGTGCAGACACCGAGGTCCGGTTGGTATGGGACGGACTCGGGAATCTACCCAAGGACACGAAGCTCACGTTGGTGGATGTGGTTTCCGGCTCCAAGGTTTCCATGGGGGCGGCATCGGGATATACGTTCCGTTCGGGCGAGGCCGGTTCCAGCCGGCTCTTCCGGATCGTCGCGGACCGGTCCGGCTCTCGTGGTGCGGTTGCCGTCACCAACGTGCGGTTGTCGGGTCGAGGCGCCTCGGGATACTCGGTGGCGTTCACGACGAACACCGATGCGGAAATCTTCGGCACCGTCACAACGCTTACGGGCAAGATCGTTGCTCGAATGGCGGGGGATGGTCGTGCCGAGGGCTTGCGTGAATCGGTATTGCGCTGGGACGGCAAGGGTTCCGAAGGGGGTTCCGTACCTGCGGGTCCCTATCGAATCAATGTTCAGGCGCGGACTGCCGATGGTGACACTGCGTCGGTGCAACGGATCATCCAGGTTATCCGCTGAGCAACGGGGCCCTATCAACCGTAGGGCCCACCCTTCCGAGTGAAGAACAAGAGGAATATCTCAATGGCGAATTTCGGTCGAAATCGGCAGCGTTCCCGTTCCGGTCGACGAGCGATGCCTTTGGCGTTTCGCGCTTTGGCCGCGGTAGCCGTCACGGGCGGTTTTGTCGCCGGTGCTGTCCGAGCCGATACGAAGGGTGGGGTGGACGCGTTCATTCCGGCCGTGCCGAATCCGCTCCCTGGAGCCCAATCGACGACTCCCGCCCTGTGGGGTTGGATCGGCAACGAACACATCCTGGTGTCCCAAGGGTATGTGAATACCCTGAGCGGGGGGAATGTGACGTTGAATGTTGCCGGTCGGGTTTCATTCGGAACCACCGGTGGTAGTCGTGCCACGGCGGCGGACAACTTCCAGCCGTTGAATGGATTCAACGTCGCGGGTACGGGCCCGCTTGCGGTATGGCCCTACGCCAACAGCTGGTTTGGCAACATCGGTCTACTGGTGAGCCTCGATTATCCGGCGTACCTTCAGGCGTTCGTGGATGACACGGCGTTCAATGTGGGTTACGACGCTCAAAAGGCGGTTAGTCCTCCGTTCTTCGATCAAACGCCGACCGGCCCCATGTTGACGTCTGGCTACACGGTCGGACAGAACGACGTCATTCAGATCGACACGAAGATCAAACTGCTTCGTTCGACCGCGCGGATCGAGTGGACGATCACCAACAACGACACCGAATCGCATACGGTTGGTTTGCGCTGGACCGTGAATCACCGTGGTTCGGAGAACGGTCTTTATTTCGTCGATCCCGAACTCGGGGAGAGCCGTAATTCCGCCATCTACGACGGATCGCGGATCCCGACGTCGCTTGAGGTCTTGGCTCGCCGCGCCGAGGCCGATGCAAACGATTCCGCGAATCCGCCGTTCCACTCGCGTCACATTTTCCGTGGAAGCGGCGCGACGGAACCGTCGAAGATTTTCGTTGCGGATTCGATCGACCTGTACCCCGGCGAGGCCGCGGCTCCGACGGATCAGTATCTGCCTCGTGCCAACCGGAATCCACGGTTGAACTCGGGAGTGGCGGTTGCGGCGTACTACGGTGGCGATACCGGGTACGTATTGCGGGCCGGCGAGACGAAGACGGTGGTCGCGTACTACGGTCTGGGAACGTCGACCGAAAACTTCGATCGCCGCGACGTCATGGTGTTGGGTACCGAGGCGCCGAACGCCCTGCAGTACAACGCGGACGCGGCGAACGACCCGGCCGTGAAGGGGAATACGTCGCCGTCGATTGCGACGGTGGCGCCGAAGTTCCTGACGCCGAATCCGTTCCGAATCTTCGCGTCGGCCTATTCGCAGAAGCCGAAAGATCCGCTCTACGATGTTGCCTTCAAGGGTAGCACGTTGAGCGTTGCGCTTCCCGTCGGGTTGCGCTTCGCCAATGTGCCTGGGGGCACCACGCCCGATGTGGCTTCGAAAGCCATTTCCGGTGGCACCGTCGCCGGAACGATTACCGGAGACCAAGAGGGTAGTGCGTCGTGGTACGTCGAGCCGACGGGTGAAAAGTTCGGCCCGGTGGCATATACGGTTTCGCTCGGGATTGCGCAACCGAGCGTAACCATGTCGGTCTCGCGCTCGATCAACATCCCGTCTGTGCCGTTGGTGGAGCTGCTTCCCGGCAAGTTCCAGATGATCGGTTTCCCGTTCGTGTTCCATCCGCTGATCTCCAACAATGGGGATCCGGATACGATCGTGAACAGCCTCACGGCTCCTGCCGAAGGCAATCCGACGTTCTATCGCTGGGAATCCGATCCGAACACGGGTGGAACGTCCGGGCGATGGCGCGTCGCGACGAAGCTCGAGACAGGAACGTCCTACTTCTACCGACCGTCGATTTCGACCGGGGGCGGAAAGCGGTTGATTTTCCTTCGCGGTGCGCAACCGACTCCGTTCCAAGCGCCGGTCGCCGGAAATTCCAGCATTCCGACGCAGCTCACGATCGAGCGGGGTTGGAACATGGTTTCGAACCCGTATGTGTACGAGGTGCCGTTGAAGTCGCTGCGGGTTGTTCCGCTCGATGACAATGGTTCCTTGACGCCGGTTCCGTTCTCGACCGCGGTTCAAACGGGCCTGATTCGAGGTGCCATCTTCTACTTCAATCCGGTGGCGGGTGGTTACGACTTCGTCGGGGACCTCAGTCAGGTGTTGAAGCCTTGGCAAGGGTACTGGATTTACAGCAATACCCGGGCCGAAGTTCAGTTCCCCGGACCGACGATGCGCAACAGCTTGGTATTGCCGAGCACCCAGACTCCCGATGATCTTCCTTCGGATGCCTGGTCGGAACCGCCGACCCGCGGTTTTGCGACGACCGACAATTGGAAGTTGCAACTCGTTGCTCGGCGTGAAGACGGCAAATTCGACGGTGCGACCTATATCGGTGTCAACGGTCGATCGTCCGTGGATATGCCCAAGCCTCCGGCGTTCCAGGATTACGTTGATGTCCGGTTGACGGATTCCGAGGGTGCGGGTCGTTTCGCTCAGGTGATTCGACGGCCCGGCGCTCGGATGCAGTGGGACGTGGCGGTTGAAGGGGACGGAGATGGTTTCGCGACCCTGCAATGGCCGGGAATCCAGAACCTGCCGAAGCGGGTTCGCCTCTCGCTCCTTGACCTGCAATCCGGAGCACGCATTGACATGCGCGGAACGAACTCGGTTCGCGTTCCGATGCGCAAGGGAGGCGTGAGCCGGTACCGGGTTGTCGCATCGACGGAGTCGACCCGGCGATTGGCAATCGCGTATCTGCGGCCGGATGGTTCCGGTCGCGCCATGGGCACCTACGCGTTCCGTTTGGGAACGACCCAGGATGCCAATGTCGATGCGCGGATCACCACGGTCACGGGCAAGACCATTGCGGTTCTCGCCACCGGACGGGCTACGTCAACCGACGGTACCCGTTTGATTTGGAATGGTCGCAACGCGGACGGGGGCCAAGTGGCCGCCGGACCCTACCAACTTGAGGTAACGGTCACTGGTCCCGATGGATCGGTTGCCCGCGAACGGCGCACGATTTCGATCATTCGTTGACAGGAATCCCTCGGAGCAAATCCGGGGGATTCGCCTACCCCTTTTCGAGGATGAACCATCCGATGTCCAATCCGACGACCCAACGCCTTGTCACCCGCCGCTCGATCGCCACCGCGATCGTAGCCTTCGGTATGCTCGGTGCCGCTGCGCTTCCGAGCTTTGCCCAGGGCAAGCCCGCCCCGACGGGTAGCGTGTTGATCTTCCCCGCGGTGATCGAGGGAGTCTCCGGTGATTCGGCGGCGCTCGCCGCCGAGATCGTGACCGATGCCCTCCGAACCCGGCTCAAGGGGTTGGGCACGGGTGTGGTCGTTTATTCCGGTCGCCTTCCCAGTGTCCAACGGGCCAAAGAGGAGCAACAGATCCGGAAGGAAGATGTGGAAAATGGCCCCGCGGACGATCGCGCGAAGGCCCGTCGGATCGCCGACATTGTGGGTGCGTCCGAGTACTTGTCGGTTTTCGTCGATGGGTACAAATACGATTCGTCTTCGCGGACCGCTTCGTTCAATCTGAATGTTAATCGGTACCTGACGGCGGATGGCAGCCCGGTGGGATCCTTCAGCAAGTCGCAGCAGGGAATGGCTCCCAGCGGCGTCGCCGCTGGCCGCCAAGAGGGTTCCGCGCTTGCGCGTGCGATGGAAGTGGGAGCCGAGCAGGGCATCGGCGATCTGTATCCGATCGCGACGATCCTTGAAAACGCGAAGGTTGCGCCCCGAAAGGGCAAGCAAACTTCGAATCGGGGCATTGTCACGTTGTTTACCGCGGCCATCGCCGCGCTCTTCCAGTCAACCCGCTGACACAGGATTGTCGGGACCCCGCCGAGACCTTCGGGTCCCGTCGGGGTCCTTTCCATTTCCCATGAGAATTGTCTTCGCACTAGCCGTCGTTGGAATCGCGGTGCCTGCGTTCGCCCAATCGCAACGCATCGGCATCGAAGTCACATCGGACCGATCCGAAGTTCGGCCCGACGGGCGAAGTCGGGTCACCATTACCGCTCGCGTGCAAGCGGGAGCCGGACCGGTTGCCGACGGTACCGTCATCCGGTTCGCCACCACCGCGGGACGGCTCGACACGGACCGGGCCGTTACAGCGGGCGGCGTCGCGCGGGTCACGTTGACCGCTGGCGACCAACCGGGGTCCGCGCGCATCACCGCCAATCTAGAGGCGGGGGGAATCGCGGTTCCCGCGGAAACGACGGTGACGTTTTCCGCGGATGCCGATCAAGCTGGTTCGTCCGCCGCCCGGAAACCATGGATTCGACTCAAGGCGGCCGACTTCGTTTCGTACGCGATCCATGTGAACGGGACGCGCACGCGTTTGGTGGGTGCGACGAGCAAGGCGGGTCAGAGCATCCTTACGGCGGGTGATCTGACCATCGGTGCCGATAGTGTTCAGTACGATCCGGATCGCGGTTTGGTGCGTGCGGCTGGGAATGTGATCGTGTTTCGCGGTCGCGAGTCGCGTTCGTACCAACGATTGGCGTGGGATCTGGCGGCCGGCAAGGGAATCGGCGAGTCGATCGAGGGCCGAACGGTCCAGATCGAGGGGCGGGATTTGTTGGAACGAGACGCTCCCGTCGCGGACCCGCGGCTCTTGGAGATTGTGGACCAGGGGGTTGCCGAGTCCACGGTCCAGTGCCGGCAGATCGAGATCGAGCAAGGGGGCCAGGGTCGCCTGTTGATGCGCGATGCAACGCTGTATGTTGCGGGAAATCGCGTGGCGAGCCTGCCGTTCCACACGATGACGGGCACGCAGCGGACCCTTTTCAAGGAACAACTCGTGGGTGTTGGTCCGGCTGGAGTTACCCTCGACCTACCGTTTCATTTCAATGTCCAACCGTCGGGTGTGGGAACGTTGCATTTGCGGCGCGGAGCCCAGTTCGGTTCGTCGATCTATGCGAGTCGCAACGGATGGACGTTGGACATGGACCAGACGTACGAGGGGACCGGTTCCCGTGGTTTGGTTCAAATGTTGAATCTGGCGAAGCCGAATCGGGGTCTTCGCTGGCAGCATGCGCATCAGTGGGGTTCGTTCACGGACGCGAATGTCTTCGTGGACTCGCCCAACAGCCGCGACATGTTCTCGACGGTTCAACTGGGCCATTCGTTTCCTTGGTTCCGCGTGGGCGGGTTTCTCAGTGGAACACGGACGCGGGCGGTCGATCCGATCACCGGCACTCCTACGGCCACGAGTGGCGACACGCGTTCCCAGTTCCTGCTCGAAACCTATCCGCGGCCTTTGCCGGGGCTTCCCTGGTTGCGCTTCACGGTCAATGCGACGACGCAGGAATTGCGTTTCCGGGGCGCCGACGCCACGGATCCAATGCGGTCACGCTCGTTCGGTTCGCGCCTGATCACGCGCCCGTTCGCCGTGGCCGAGGGGCTCACCGCCACCCAATCGGTGGTTTTGGGGCGAACATGGACGAGTGATTCCGACGCCGGTGCCTTGTCGGTCCAAGGAACGACCGCATTGTCGAAGGCGATCGGCTCGTATGGCAACGTTCAGGTCAATTACGACTACATCCAGGTACCGAATTTGGTGACGTTTTCGACAACCGGCAACCCGAGGCACCGCGTTGGGCTTTCCACGGATCTCACGTCGCCGTCGGGTTGGAACCTCAATGTCTATGGCGCCCGCGCCCTCGACATGCGGCAGTCTTCGATCTCGGCCGGGATTGGAGCACCGATCGGGGGCGGGTGGGAGGCACGAACCCGCGTCTCCGACACGGCGTTGCCCGGGACGGTGTTTCGAGAACTGGAGTACTCGCTCGTTCGCGTGTTCGACGGCCGCGCGGTGGGTGTCTACTATTCGACGATCAGCCGGCGCATTCAATTGGACCTGACGGGCGGCCTCCGGTTCTAGAGGCCGCCCGCCTAAATCCCGATGGCTACGCGGCTTCCATCGGACCGAGTTTGCGCAGTTTCTTGAGTGCGCGCAATTCGATCTGCCGCACGCGCTCCCGCGTGACGCGGAACGCCTGCCCGACTTCCTCCAGGGTCATCGGTTCCGTGCCGTCGAGTCCGAACCGTAGGATGATCACATGCCGTTCCCGATCGCTGAGGCGGGAAAGGATCTCGGTGATTTGCTCCTTGCGGATGATCTGATCGGCGATTGTTTCGGGCGCGACATGATCGCTGGAGCGCAGGAAATCCGACAGGTGGGCGGAATCCTTGTCGCCGACGGGTGTTTCGAGCGAGAGCGGTTCCTGCGAAACGCGCAGGATTTCCTCGACGCGTTGGCGCGGCATCTCCAGGGCATCGCTGATTTCGTCGACGCTGGGTTCCCGGGACATGTCTTGGCGCAGATGGTTCGAAGTCCTCGTCACCTTGTGCACGAGGTCGGCGACGTAAACCGGAATGCGAATCGTTCTGCCTTGGCTGATCACGGCGCGGGCGATCGCTCGACGGATCCACCAGGTCGCGTAGGTGCTGAAGCGGAATCCGCGATCGGGATCGAATTTCTCCACTGCCCGGATCAGGCCGATATTGCCTTCCTGGATGAGGTCGGCGAGCGGAACGCCGGGCACGTTGTATCGGCGTGCGATGGAGACCACGAGACGGAGGTTCGCCTCGGTGAGTCGGTCCTTGGCGACCTTGTCTCCACGGGCCACGCGACGCGCCAGCGCGACTTCCTCTTCGGCGGTGAGCAACCGACCCGAGCGCGCAATCCACGGTGCGAAATCACCGTCCCATTCCGCGGGGCGGTCTCCGGTGGGTTCGGGTTCGGATTCCGTTTCGGGCGCATTGGCCTCGAGCAGGAAATCCTCTTCCGAATCCGTGTCCTCCACTTGGGTGGCACGTTCGGTGCGGGCGGTGGCGGGAGCCGGGGCAAAGCGTGCGACTGCGGTCGACATGGAAACCTCCGATGTGGACAACGGAGGAACGGGCTGGTTGTTTCCCGTTACCGACCGGATTGGTCGGAATTAGTTTTGCGGAAGGATGTCCCGCCAGCGCAGCGTGACTCCGCTTTCGATCAGCCGTTCTTGGAACGCGGTGCGCAGCGTGGGGTCGGAGTCGATCCGGGCCGGGTCTCGGAAGCGGTGTTGCAGGGCGAACGCGACCAGATTGCCGGCGACTTCTCCGGCAAGCCATTCGGTCGGGTGCATCCGCGCTGCCGCGGCGGCGAGCCGTGTGGCCCCGAAGTTCTTGGCGCCGGGGACGAGGTTGACCGGTCCGGCGGCGGGAAGGAACGCTCCCAGGGGTAGATGGAAGGGCAATGCGGGTTGCAGGAGCGGAGGTTCCTCGGCGGAGGGGTGGATATCGATCGCATAGAGTCCGCACCCGACGGTGTCCTCATGCTCGCGTCCCCATCGGTCGTTTGGATCGGAGGCGAGCAGATCGTTTTCGGTGAGGGTGCGCCTCG
>JBJTRZ010000116.1:0-8659 GCA_046076415.1 Armatimonadota bacterium | reverse complement strand
CACGGGGCTCGGGTCGGTGGTGGCGCAAGAATTCGCCGACATGACGATCACGGTGGACGCCGGCGTCGCATTGCCGGAAGTGCAAGCCCGTATGGCCACCCGCGGTCAGTTCCTTACCCTCGAGCCGGGAGATTCGGCCTCGGCGACCGTGGGTGGGATGCTCGCGGTCGATGCGCGCAGCGACCTGGCATTGGGTTATGGCAAATGCCGCGACTGGTTGATCGGTGTCGAGGCGGTGGATGCCGAGGGGCGCGTGGTCCGGGGTGGGGGACGCGTGGTGAAGAACGTGTCGGGTTACGACTTGCCCAAACTCTACACGGGGTCCTTGGGCACGTTGGCCGTCCTCACCCAAGCAACGTTCAAAGTCGCTCCGATTCCCGAAGCGGTGCGGACCTTGGCCGTCCGATTGGACAACCCCGTGAGCGGTCCGTTCCTCGAGGATCTGCGCCAATCCGTGGATCCCGTGGCCGCGATCCTTTTCGCGGAACCGGGCGCGACGCCCCATTTCATCGCGCTGTTCCACGGCGCGATGGAGGCGGTCGAGGGCGCGGCCGGGTTGGCGACCGAACTGGCACGTCGCCATCAGGTGGGGCCGGCGGGGGTGTACTCGGAGGACTTGGTTCCCGCCCGGTTGCCCGTTCCACTGGAAATGGCGATCTCCGGGAAGTCGGCCGAAGTGCCCGCGCTTTTCGAACGGTTGCGTCGCGAAGTCGGCGAGAGTGGCGCGGTCGTGATCGGGCGTGTCGGGGTCGGGGACGTTCGCCTTCGTTGGTCGCACGACGACGATGCGGCGCGATCGGCGATGCAGCGTGTCCGCGCGATCGCCACCGTAGAGGGCCTGCGGTCGACCTTGTTGCATGCCCCGGCAGATATGCGCGTTCCCGGAGAGCCCGATGTCTGGCTGCCATTGCCCGCCTCCATGTCGTTGCAACGCATGCTCAAGGACACGTTGGATCCCGCCGGCATCCTGAATCCGGGTCGTTTCCTCGGTCGCATCTGACCGGTTCGAGGGGCTCGCTCGCGTAAACCGGCAATCCTGCCGTCGAAGCCAATGCCGGTTCGCCGACAATGGAGAATGGGCGGCGAGGCTCGCCAAAGCCCGACGGACCAGGAAGCATGTCGATCCAAAACGGTGATTTCGAATCGTTCGCCGCGCAACGCGACGTCTGGACCACGCTGGTCCACGAAGGCGGCTGGCCCGAGTCCGTCCACGATGCGTGCGCGGTGTACGCGCCGATCGTCCGCCGGTTTCGGGGCATCGCGGATGGATCCGAGTCGAGTCAGCGACTGTGGCTGACCATCCAAGAGGAGTCCCCGGCGTGGCTGCGCCTCCAATTGGTTCGGTTGTTCCGCCGCGTGGTTTGCGATGCGGTTCCCGGTGAAATGGCCGCGGACCGCGGGCTTCGATGGCGAGTGCTCGGGGAATACGGCAAGCGCTTCCGCCCCATCGAAGCGGTCCAGCGCGTGTTGCGGGATCGCCCCGATCCGGATGAGGCCTTGTGCGCGTTGTTGTGGGAGAACCGTCTCCGAAGCCGCGCCGGCGAGGGTTTGACCGAGCGTGCGTTGGGGCGGTTGGTGGAGCGCTTCGCCGGGGCCATGGTTGCGGGGCCGGACGCGGCCGGGGATGGCATTCGATTGCGGCATGTGTTCCCTTGGCTTGGTGCGACCGAGGCGACCGCGGACTTCCTTGTGCGGGACCGGGCGCGGATCGCCGCGATCGGGTGGATCCGTCACGAACGGGGAGAATGCAATCGATGGTCGGACCGCCTCGAGGAAGGCCTTGTGAATCTGGTTGACTTGGCTGCCCGACGGCCGGTGGAATTGCCGCCGGCGATCGTCATCGTCGACGGGGCGGGGATGCTCGACCAGGAGCGCTGGGTGGCATGGGGGCGGTTCGAACGACGGTCTCCGTTGCCCACGGTCGTGAGCACGCTTCGTCTGATGGATCGTCGTGTCGAAGGGGTGCGGTACGGCATCGGGGAGCCGGCTATTCCATTGCGGCGCGCCGCATGAAATCCTGCCTTGAGCGCGGATACACTGCGGCATGCGTGTTTTCGCCTCGGGAGCATTCGCGATGGCGGCAGCCGTCGCCTTGGGGGCGTTTGGCGCCCACGGGTTGAAACGGGTGGTCGAGCCGGAGTTGTTGGCCACCTGGAAGACCGCCGTCGATTACCACATGGTTCACGCCATCGGATTGTGCCTGCTGGGCTTGGCCGTGCAACGAACGCCCGAACTGCGCCGTTGCATTCCATGGTTCGTGGCCGGCACGACCGTCTTTTCCGGCTCTCTGTACTTGCTCGTGTTGACCGGCGTCAAGGCTCTCGGAGCGATCACACCCGTCGGAGGCGCTTGCCTCATCGTCGGGTGGGCGCTTGCGGGTTGGTCGGCGCTGCGCGCCTCGTCGACGGCTACCGTCGATTCGGCCCGGTGATAGAATCCGGCAATGTTTCCCCTGCGGTACGACAACCCGACCCGCAATACGCCGTACGCAACGTGGAGCTTGTGCGCACTATGCGTCGCGGTGTTCCTCGCCGGGCTCGTCGGCTTCGATCCGCTTCCGTGGGCTTTGGTGCCCGCCGAGTGGCGTTCGATCGGATCGCTGGCCACGTGGACGACGCACATCTTCCTGCATGCCGGGTTCCTGCATCTCTTCGGAAACCTTTCATATTTGTTGATATTTGGCAATAATGTAGAGGATCGGATGGGGCCCTTGCGCTTTGTCGCGTTCTACCTGGTGTGCGGCTACGCCGCCGCAGCGGCGCACATCGCCACCGAACCGGGGACGGCCGTGCCGATGGTGGGTGCGTCCGGTGCGATCTCAGGGGTCTTGGGCGCCTATTTGGCATTGTTCCCGCGCGCACCGGTTCGCGCCTATGTGCTGGGCTTGTTCGCGGTCACGGTGCCGGCGTGGATGATGCTGCTTTCGTGGTTCGCGTGGCAGGTTCTGGCCCATGGGTTCACGTTGGTCGACAATGGTGCGTCCGGCGATGGCGGGGTGGCCTACGGGGCGCACATCGGTGGTTTCGTGGCGGGATTGTCGCTCCACCGCCTATTCCTCGCTCCGCGATCGGAACGATGGTGATCGGGGTCGGCCACGGCGGTGGAACGCGCGACCGCTGGGATGTCGCCTTGGAAAAGGCGGTCGGCTCCGTGGCGCTCGCGGCGTTCGAAGGTGCGGCTGCCCGAACGATCGACCCGCTGTTGCTGGGGTGGCTCGATGGCACCGTTTCGCGCATCGCCCCACCGGGTTCCGGTCCATCGACACCGCGCCACATTCTGATCGAAAGCGCCGTGGCGAACGCGTGGACATTGCCGGGAGGCACCATACTCGTGACCCGGGGATTGCTTGAGCAGGTCGGGAGCGACGACGCGTTGGCGGCGGTCCTGGCCCACGAGGCGAGCCATGTCCGCAAGCGCCACGCCTGGCGTCAACTCTCCGAAAACGGGGCGATTCTGGCGCTGCTCGGACTGGTGCGGGGATTGTCCCGGGAGGTTCGCGGTGCCGCCGCGATCGTCAACGGACTAAGGGCGCTCGCGGCAAGTCGGGCGATGGAGACCGACGCCGATTCGGGGATGGTGTCGAACCTGTTGGCGGTCGGGATCGATCCGCGCGCGATCGAGGAATTTTTGGGCGTGGATGATGGCCCGGGGGGTGTGGCGGCTTGGCTCTCGACCCATCCGGGGGATTCCACGCGCCGGCGGCGCATCGAGGCGGAGACCCTGCGCCAAATGGATGCCCCCGCGCTCGCGCAATCCTACGAACGGCGCGGGCAGGTCCGGTATGCCGCGGCCCTGCGCGAGGGGCATCGCCCCGTTTTGCCCGCTCCGCCTCCGTCCGCACCCGATCCGGACGGGAAACGCGCCGCGTTGGCGATGGAGATCCGTGCGATCCAGTCGAAGATGCGCGGCGGTGCGTGGGAGGAAACGGCAGGGGGCACGCTTCGCAATCTGCTGTTGTTCACCATCGACCCTGGCGATATGGCGGGATTGCTGGTGTCGTCCCGGGCGTGGATCGTTCAGCAACGCGTGGTGGACCTTGCGTCCCGCATTCAAAGGACCGCGGCGTTTGGGCTCGGAACCTGGGATCGTTTGGAAGGTGCCTCGCGGATCGAGAAGGCGGTGGGGCGCGGGGAAGTGGAGTGGGCGATCGAGGCGGTTCGAAGTGCGGTTCGGCACTTGGAAACCGCCCGGCGCGGTGCCGGCCTCGTTCTGGCCAACAGCGTCTTCCGTCTGGACCGCCGAATCGGTCGACCCTCCCGCACCACCCGGCTGGCGACCCAGATGGGGTTGTTGCAGGCCGCGGAACACGATGTCGCGATCGGGGAACGTCGCGCGGAGGAGGGATGGTCGCGCCTTTCCAAAGCCCGCATTCGCGCCTATGGTGCCACGCTCGGTACACTGGCGCAGCGTGGGACCGCGGCCGACGCGTTGGCGCGTCGCTGGTTCGCCGCCCGGTTGGGAACCGCGTGGGGAAGCTCCGAGCCGCTGGATGGCGCGCTGCGCCGCGCCGTCGCGCTCGCCGCAGGAATGCCGGCGACCACCCTCGCGGGGTCCACGGCCGATGTGGCGGACGAGGCGGAGAGGGCGGGGGTGGCGCGGTCGGTCGCGCTCATGGTTCGATTGCTCGTTTTGGACTTGGAACGGGAGTTGGCATGACGCTTCGTTGGCTTCTGTGGGGAATGGTGGCACTCGGCGTAGCCGGTGGTCTGACCGGCGCGGCGCGTCGGTATTCGATCGAGATGCGCAACCGGGCGGTCGAGATCTCCGTCGACCTCGAGGAGGTGCGCGAGGCGGCATCGGCGCAGGGAGTTCCGCTCGATGAAGCGTTGGTCCGGTTGAAAACCGCCGGTGCCAATTCGGTGATCGTGGCCGAGGACACCATGGCGCACCTGCGCGACCAAGGCGACGTGTCGGTGTTGCGGGACCCGAGCGGGGGCACGCGCATTGTCGCCGTCGGTCCGGGTGAGTGCGAGCGGATCGTCGCGGCACTGAACCGAAACCGTTTGCCGTCGACGATGACGCGTCCGGGAGAGGTTTCCGTTGGATTGCCGTGGAGCATCGTCGAATCCATCGGAGTCGGACTCCCGTCGGACGCGGTCGCGGTGGCACGTGCGGCTGGGCTGGGGGTCGTCGGTCGGGTCGGTGCGGGCCGCGACGCCGATGCGGCGCGCATCGCGGAAATCTGCCGTGCGTTGACCGGTGCAGGGGTCCGAACGGTGATTTTCACCGGCGATGTCGTGCTCGGCTACCCCAAACGATTGGAAGCCACGGCGCAGGCGCTTCGGGAGAGCGATTCTCCGCTGCAATACGGGTCCGTGGAATTTGGAAAGCAACGGGGTGATGCCGGGTTGACCCGCCTCGCGCCCGACCGAACCGTTCGTGTCCACGCGGTGACTTCGGCCGAAATGGCCACGGCGACCGTACCCGACAATATCCAAAGGTTTTCGCTCGCGGCGCGAGAGCGCAACATTCGATTGTGCTTCGTTCGCCTTTTCCTCGATGCGGCGAGTCCGCTCGACGCCGCGGTGGCGTACGTGGGGGGCATCCGTTCCGCGCTGGCGCGCGGCGGCATGGGTAGTGGCCCGGCTCGCAGTTATCCCGATTTCGAATCTCCGGCATGGCAGCGGGCGCTGTGCGGGTTGGGGGTTGGAGCCGGAGTCCTTCTGCTGCTCGACAGCATCGCGGGTGTCCTGCGGGCCTGGGGCGGCGTCACCTTCGTGGTTCCACTCGTGTGCGCCGGGCTCGCTTCCGCACCCATCGGGCTGGGAGCCAAACTCGTCGCGCTTATCGCGGGATGCACCTTTCCCGCCCTTGGCATGCTCGCTTGGCCGGTGCGAACGCCTTCGCGCCGATCCGCGGCGGGATTGGTGACCGGTTTGCTTCGACCGTCGTTGACCACGGCGGCGGGTATCGCCCTGGTGGTCGGCTTGCTCGCCGACGGACGATTCCTGGTCAAGGCCGATGCGTTCACCGGGGTCAAGGCGACGCTGGCGGTTCCCGTCGCGCTCGTTGCGATGGTGGAACTCCTCGGCCTGCACGGGGATTCCCCCGGTGGGTTTATGTCGGCTGTGTCCGGAGCGTGGAAACGGTGGTGCGCCTGGTTGTCCTCGCCGATCCTCGCGGGCCAGGCGGTGGGCGCCGCGGTCGCGCTCGCGCTGGTCGCGATGCTCCTGCTCAGGTCGGGCAACGATCCGGGCGTGGGAGTCTCGGATTTCGAGCTCAAGATACGTGCCCTGCTCGACAAGGTTTTGACCGTTCGCCCAAGGTTCAAGGACATCCTCGGCCATCCCGCGCTCGTGCTTGCCACGGCGGCGCGCATGGACGGTCGACGGGCGATCGGGGGCGCCTTGTTGCTGCTGGGAACGGTGGGGCAATCGTCGCTGCTCAACACGTTCTGCCACTTGCACACACCGCTTTCGGCAAGCGCGTTGCGCGACGTTATCGGGCTTGCGTTGGGACTGCCGATCGGGCTTTTGCTGGTGCGATTTTGGAAGGCTCCGGGCTCGGATGCCGCTTGACATCAAAACGCTTGGATATGTCGGGTTCGACAATCTTGGCGACGAGGCGATCCTGGCTGGGCTGACCGAGGCGCTACGGCAACGCCCCGTGTTTCGGGAAGCGACGATCACCGCGTTGTCGGCCGATCCCCTCCGGACGCGAGCCCTGCATCCCGGGATCCAATCTGCACCGCGTCGACCACTGCGCTCGCTCGCCCGGCGAATGCGCGGCACGGATTTGTTCGTGCTGGGGGGAGGCAGCCTCTTTCAGGATGCCACCAGCATTCGATCGGTCCTGTGGTATGCGCTGGCCGCACGGTTTGCACGCGCAGGCGCGCGCAAAGTGCTTTGGTGGGGACATGGCATCGGTCCTTTGAACTCTCCGATCGCGCGCCGCCTCGTCGCGATGACCGCACGACAGGCGGATGCGATCACGGTTCGGGACCCGGCGAGCGCGCGGCTTTTGAAGGATTGCGGGTATCGGGGGTCTGTGGAATTGGTGCCCGATCCCGCGTTCCTGCTCCCGCTTCCCGATGCGCCGGTGGACCGTGCGGGCACCGTGGTGGCGTGGCGCTCCTGGTCGGGAAGGTCGGGTCCTCCCTCGGGGGCGTGGTTTCCCGAGCCCGTGCGAACATTGCCGATGCATCCCCCGGATGCGGGAGCCCTTCCGGATGGGGAGCGGATCGATTGGACCTCGATGGACCAGCCCTTGTCCCGGGTGCTTTCCGCGGTCGCCTCCGCTCGCCTGGTGGTCGCCGTACGCCTCCACGCGTTGATCTTCTCCGTGGTCGTCGGAACTCCGTTCGTGGCGATTTCCTACGATCCCAAGGTTGCCGCGTTGGCGGAGGCAACGGGCCAACAGGATGCGTGCATCGCGCTCGACGAATGCGATGCTTCGCGCCTCGACGCAGCCACCCGCCGAGTGTTGGACCAATGGCCGCAGCGGCATGCCCATCTCGCGGAGCTGGCCCGACGATTTCGATCGGAAGCGGCCCGGCCGGCGGTCATCGCCGAGGAGTGGTTCGCGTGACCCCAAGGTCCTTTGCCACTTCTGGATTGGTCGCGGCCCTGCTGGCGCCGTTGCCGGTCATGGGTCAATCAACCACGGGAGCGCCAACGAGCGATTCCGGAAAACCCGCGCCGCCGGGCAGCTTGGATCCGGCGACCGGAAACCGACCCCCGGCAAAAGGGGCCTTCGACCTTGGCACCGACGCGTCCGGTCCGCAAGGCAAGGGGAATGGAGAACAGCTTTTCGGTCAATTGGGCCGGGGGCTCAACTTCACCGGTGGCTGGACCCTTTCGGCGCAGGACAATCAAGTGGACGGCTCGACGCTGGCCCGCGACCTTTTCAATTTCCAGAACAACAACAACTTCCTCAACCGAGGCAAGGTCGGGCCGTTTCGGCAAAACCTGAATCTCAGCATGAACGGGAAACTGTTCAATACGTTCGATGTCGATGCGAACCTGACGAACAATCGGGTCAATGCCAGCCTCGCCCAGCTCATGCGCCTGCACTACGACAGCAAGCGCGGCACCAAAGTGGACCTCGGCGATGTTTCGGCGTCGCTTTCGGGCAACGATCTGGTGCCCTTCAGCCGCAACGTTCAGGGCATCCGTTACGAACGCGATGCCGGCAAGGGAGCCCGCATCGCCACGTTGGCCTCGGTGACGCGCGCATTGACGCGGCGCAACACGCTGCTCGGCCAAGGCACCAGCGGGCCGTATTATTTGGGGGGCGGCCAAATCGTGCCCGGGAGCGAGCACATATTCCTGAACGGTCTCGAGCTCTCTCCGGGCAAGGATTACCGTTTGGATTACCCCTTGGGAACCCTGTATTTCCTCGAGGGGCGGATCGTCAACCGGTCGGACACGGTCGAATATACCTACGAGTCGCTTAGTTTCAACTCGAGCCCCGGGATGCTCACAGGAACGCGCGTCGATCTGCCGATGCGCCCGGGATCCGCGGCCGGGGTAACCGTACTCAAACAGGCGCCGTCGGGGGCGCGCCGGGGCGACGGCACGGTGACCGAGTACTTTCCGGTGTCCGCCGATCTGACTTCGCGGTACACGCTGGTTTCACCCATCAAACCCGGAACCCCGGTCGTCGTGCGCTATCAGGAACGCATCCTCACCGAGGGCGTGGCGCTCGATTACCTCGTCAA
>JBJTRZ010000115.1:0-7605 GCA_046076415.1 Armatimonadota bacterium | reverse complement strand
CTACCTCGAGGCGTCCACGTGGTGGAGCGAAGGGCCGGGCAAGGAACTCCCCGCCGACTTCCGAATCGCGTATTTCTCGGCCGAGTTTGGAATCACCGAATGCCTGCCCATCTACTCCGGAGGACTTGGCATCCTCGCCGGAGACCACCTCAAGGCCGCCTCCGATCTGGGGCTCCCGCTCGTGGGCGTTGGCTTCCTTTATCAACGCGGTTATTTCCGGCAGACGCTCAACGCCGACGGGTGGCAGGTGGAGCATTATCCGGGCACGGATTTCCATAGTCTGCCGATCGAGCCCACCGATGCCGTGGTCGAGGTGGAGTTTCCGGGACGCATGGTGCACGCGCGGATCTGGAAGGCTCGGGTGGGCCGGGTGGTCTTGCTGCTCCTCGACACCAACCTGCCGGAGAACTCCGAACCGGATCGACACATCGCGGGCAATCTCTACGGGGGCGACAACGAAACCCGCATCCAACAGGAGATGGTGCTTGGGATCGGTGGCATCCGCGCCCTCGACGCGACCGGGCTCCGACCCGAAGTGTGCCACCTCAACGAAGGGCATTCGGCGTTCCTCTCGCTCGAGCGGATTCGGCACTACGTGCAGGAACACGGCTTGTCGTTCGAGGTATCCGCCAACGCGGCGGCGGCCGGGCACCTGTTCACCACGCACACGCCGGTGCCCGCCGGCTTCGACCTCTTTCCGCGCGAATTGATGGAGAAGTACTTCGCCGAATTCGCACCGCGCCTCGGGATTTCGTTCGAGGATCTTTTCGAACGGGGACGGCATCCGCACGGCGAGCCGGACAAGTTCAACATGGCGGTGCTCGCCTTCCGGCATGCCCGGCAGATCAACGGGGTTTCGCGGCTCCATGGCGCCGTGTCGCGCGAAATGGCCCATTCCGTTTGGGCGGATTTTCCGATCGATGAAGTGCCCGTCGGCCATGTCACCAACGGCATCCACACCGACTCGTTCCTGTCGCACGAGATGGCCGACCTGCTCGACGCCCACGGCGCGCGGACGGACTGGTCGAAGGTGGACGCGATCCCCGATGCAGACCTTTGGGCGGTGCGCACGTTGCGGCGACGAAAGCTGGTCGAATGGGCCCGTGCCCACCTGGAGCGCCGGCGGCGTGCACGGGGCGCGGCGGTGTGGGAGATCGACGATGCACGGCGCTGCCTCGACCCGGATGCCCTCACCATCGGGTTCGCACGGCGATTCGCAACGTACAAGCGTGGCGACCTGCTCCTGCGCGATGTCGAACGCATCAAACGCCTCATCGGCGGTGATCGCCCGGTCCAGTTCGTGTTCGCCGGAAAGGCGCATCCTCGCGACGACGCCGGCAAGCAACTCATCCAGCACATTGTTCGATTCGCCGGCGAGGCCGACGTGCGTGGCCGCATTGTCTTCCTCGAGGACTACGACATGACCATGGCGCGCTACCTGGTCCAAGGTGTCGATGTCTGGCTCAACAACCCGCGACGGCCCATGGAGGCCTCGGGGACCTCGGGCATGAAGGTCGTGCCCAACGGAGGACTCAATTTCTCCGTGCTCGACGGCTGGTGGGCGGAAGCGTTCACGCCCGAGGTCGGCTGGGCGATCGGAGACGGCACCGAATACGGCGACCCGGGCTATCAGGACCATGTGGAGGCCATCGCGGTTTACGAGACGCTCGAGCGCGAGATCATCCCGCTGTTCCACGATCGGGGCCCCGACGGCATCCCGCACGCATGGATTCGCCGGGTCAAGGCGTCCATGCGCATCCTCGCACCGATCTACAGCACCAACCGCATGGTGCGCGAATACGCGGAGAAGTACTACGTGCCCGCGGCCCATCGGACGCTCGCGATGTGCGCCGACGATTTCCAGCGAACCCGCTCGCTGGTGGCTTGGAAGCACCGGGTACGCGAAGCGTGGGGCGCGGTTCGGGTCGAGGATGTTTCCATTCACGACGATACGCTCGAGGCCGGGCAAGCGGTGCCGGTGGTGGCCAAGGTCCATCTGGGTGGGTCGCTGGCCCCGGAGGATGTTCGGGTGGAGATTCGAGTGGGGCCCGTGGATTCGGATCGCAATCTGCTGGAGGCCGAACGCATCCGTTTGCGTCCCGCCGGCGCCCTCGGCGAGGGGCGGTGGGAGTTTCACGGAGATCTGCCGACCCATCGTTCCGGGCAGCAGGGCTTCAGCGTGCGCGTGTTGCCCACGCATCCCGACGCCGTGTTGCCGCAGGAATTGCCGTTGATCCGCTGGGAAGGGTGAGCATGATTCCCGGTCCGGTGGCGGTGGTGGGTGCGGGTTCCTGGGGTACGGCGCTCGCCATTTCCCTGGCCCGATCCGGAGGCGCGGTTCGGTTGTGGGACCGCGGCGCCGCGCAGGTGGCGATGCTTTCGGTGGACCGGGAGAACCGCGCGTATCTGCCGGGGCACCGACTTCCCAACAATGTCTCGCCGGTCGCGGCATTGCCCGTGGCGGTCTCCGGAGCGGCAATGGTGGTGCTCGCCGTGCCGTCGGCCGCACTTTCGTCGCTGGTTCCCGCGGTGGCCGAAGCGACCGATCCCGGCGCCGATTGGGTGCTGGCCACCAAGGGACTCGATCCGGAAACGTTGGAAACCCCATCCGCGACCGTGCGCCGCCTGCTCGGCGCCGCGGCACGGTCGGTCGTATCGCTCTCGGGGCCGAACCTCGCGCGCGAGGTGGCCGCGGGCATTCCGACCGCCGCCGTGGCCGCGTCCCCGGATGCCGCAGCCGCCGAACGGGTCGCTCGGCGGTGCAACCAACCCTCCTTCCGAACATATGTTTCCAACGACATTGTCGGGGTGGAGACGGGTGGCGCGGTGAAGAATGTGCTGGCCATCGCGGCCGGGGTTTCCGACGGGCTGGGGTTTGGCGACAACACGAAGGCGGCGCTGCTCACCCGCGGTCTGGGCGAAATGGCACGATTGTCCGAGGCCCTCGGGGGGCGACGCGAAACGGTGTACGGCCTCGCCGGGGTGGGCGATTTGATGGCAACGGCTTCCTCCCGGCTCTCGCGCAACTGGCGCGTGGGGGAGGGCCTCGCCCTGGGGCGGGGAGTCGCGGAGGTGCTCGCCGACATTGCCCAGGTGGCGGAGGGAATCCCGACGGCGCGCGCGGTGGCGCGCCTTGCCGAAGGGCACGGGCTTGCGTTGCCGGTCTGCGCGGCCGTCGACGATCTGCTCGCGGGGAGGATCACGCCGGTGGACGCATTGGCGCGGCTGACCGAAAATCGCATGGCGGGCCGCGAGTGACCGCGGACGACGCGCCGTTTCCGCGGATTTCGACCGCCGTGCGCGGTTTCCGTCGGTCGAAACCGGAATGGTCCGCTTGGCTGGACACATTGCCGACGCTGGTTCCCGAATTCGTCGCGCGATGGGGATTGACCGACGTTCGACAGGATCTGCCGAGCGACATGAATCTGCTGCTGCGCGCCACGATCGCGGCGACCGGCGAGCGTGTGGTTGCCAAATTCCAGCCCCCGGACTTCGAAAACGAGGCGTCGACCGCGGCGCTGGAAGTCCCGATCCAAGGCTTGGTGCGCCTGCTCGACCAAGAGCGGACGGCGGGTGTGCAACTGCTGGCCTGGGTCGATGGAACACCACTGCCCGACGCGATGGACGACCTGTCGTTGGGGCGCGTGGTCGGGGCCGCCACCAAGCGCCTCGGTGCCCTGCCCCCGCGCGAGGGCATGATCGATCTGCGCCGATGGTGCCGGGAACTGCTCGAACCGCCGTTCAACCATCCGGACTGGACCGATTTGATCGGGGAGAATCGGGCGCGCTGTCTCGATCTGCTGGCATCGGCGCCGCGGGACGCATGGGTGCACGGCGACCTTCACCACGGCAATCTCCTGGTCCGCCCCGATGGATCCACCACTGCGATCGACCCCAAGGGACTGCACGGCGACCCCGCGTTCGATACCTGCACCTTCGTGCGCAACCGCATCGACCTCGATCTTCCCGAGGCCGAACTCGCGGAGCGCCTGCGGCGCCGCATCGACGGTTTCGCGGAAGGGTCGGGTCTCGAGTTCGCCCGCTGCGCCGCTTGGGCGGCGGCCGGCAATGTGCTGTCCGAGATTTGGGATGCCGAGCTTGATGGCGGCGCGGGCCGGGGCGCCCGGATCGGTTATCTGCGGCAGTTGTCGCGCATCGCCCGCGACGCGGGAGTGTGATGCGCGGGGTTCACAAACCCAGCAGATTGGCTCCCAGCGTCAACAACAGCCCCACGGTCACGGCGATGGCCACGAGCACCACGTGGCAACCCACCAGGCACCCTCCCTTGAGCACGAGTCCTGGCCACGCCTCGGCGTAGGTGCGTCGGGCGGCGAGGAAGGTGTGGAACGCGTGGAGGGTCCAGGCTCCCGCGAACAGCAGGGACGGGTCGAATTCGGGCGCGCCGCGGAACCAACGTCCCAGCGCGCCCAGCCCGACCGCGCCCAGCGCCATCCAAACGGCGACCGTGTGGGTGTGCAGTGAGAAGACCAGATGCTCCACATACCGACGCCGCGGCTTTCGGAACAGCGGCAGCATGGCGACCGCCCACAACGGCGCCGCCAGCAATAGGATGTTGGGCAACGAGCCGTAGATCAGATTTCGCAGGAAGTCGGCGGGACTCGCTCGCAGCCGAATCCATTTCACCGTCACGAAGCGTCGCAACGGAGCATCGCGTCGCGCCTCCGGCAAGCGTGCCTGCGCGGCCTCGTACTCGGGCACCGTGGAGGGGATGCGTTTGGGATCGAGCGAGGTGCCCAAGAGGGTCACCGGACGGTCCAGCAGATCGACGACACGGACCTTTTCGGGATCCCCTTTCGGGTCGCTTCCCTGCTTGGCGCCGATGCTCACGGTCGGGGGTGCGGTTGTGCCACGGGCCGGCGTGGATTCCGTTCCCTCGAGCAGGTCCTTGTCCTCGATGTAGAACCCTTGGAAGGCGACGGTGACCAGCAAGGCCGTTGTCCAGAAATAGATCTTGTACGGAGACACGGTCCGCGTGCGACGTCCCGCCAAATGTTCGACCGTGGCCGCTCCGGGCCGGAACAACAGCAGGAAAACGGTCCGCAACAACTTGCGATCCACGGAGACGACGTTCTCCCAAAGGTCGGCGCACAGCATGCCGAAGGTCGGGACGGCCGGTGTGTCCTCCTGACCGCACGCGTGGCACCAATGCCCCTCCAACGGTGCGTCGCAATTGAGGCATCGTTTGGGGTCGCTCCGCGGTTCGGGGACAGGCATCCTGGGCAGTGTAACGTTCCCACCGGGCCAAATCCGACCTCGGTGGGACGTCGCTGCGTGCGGAGGGCGATCGATGCCGGGTGGAAACGTTTCTTCCGCAGGAAAACCGGCGGCGTTCGCGGAAGGATCAGCCCAACACCCCCACGGGTTCTCGAAAGGTTTCGCGACCAAAATGCAAGTTCGCGTCGGCATGATCGCCACCGGCGGAATGGCCCGCCATCACGTAGGACAACTCCTGCGCATCCCCGATGCCGTCATCACCGCCCTGTGCGACACGGATCCCGAGCAATTGGCCCGTACCCAGCGGCAGTTTCCCGAGCTCGCCGACACGTGGACCACGCCCGACTACAAAGCGTTGCTGGCCCGCGACGATGTGGATGCGGTGATCATCGTGACTCCGCACACCCAGCACTTCGAGCAGGTCAACGATGCCATGGACGCCGGGAAGCACATCCTGTGCGAAAAGCCGATGGTCTGCAACGTCGAACACGCCCATGCGCTGCTCGAGCGGCTGCGCACCTACCCGAAGGTGTTCGGGATCGCCTACCAACGGCATGCGATGGGGCAGTTCAAGCTCATCCGCGACACGATCGCCTCCGGGAAGTTCGGCGAGGTGACGTTCCTCTCGGCCCTGCAGTGCCAAGGGTGGAAGAAGGCCGTGGCGAACACCTGGCGCCAGACGATGGAGCTCTCCGGCGGCGGTCAGCTCAACGATTCCGGTTCGCACCTGGTCGACATCCTGCTCCACATCACCGGCCTCACCGTGGCGGAGGTATCGGCGTTCATCGACCATCGCGGAACTCCGGTGGATATCGACTCGGCGCTTGCGATCCGATTCACCAACGGTGCCCAGGGCAATATCTCGGTGGTGGGCGATTCCGTGGTTGGTTGGCACGAGGACATTTCCATCTGGTGCGAAAAGGGCGCTTTCCTGTACCGCAACGGACAATTGACCATTGTGGACGAGCACGGCAACCGCACGACCATGGACGGCAGCCATCTTCCGCCGACCCAGAACATCGACGAGAATTTCATCGGGGCGATCAATGGCACCAACGACCCGGCGGCGCCCGCCCTCTGCGGCCTGCGCACCATCGAGCTCACGGAGGCCGCGTGGCGCTCCGGCGCCCAGGGTGGCGTTCCCGTCAAAATGAACTGAATCCGCGGGGCCGGCGCATCCGTCATGGGCGCCGGCCCCTCTCCATTTTATGTTGCAATCCTCTCCACCCGGCGGGCTTGGACCCGCATTCTGGACTCGCCGTCCCTTGGTCGGCATGGTCCATCTCGGCGCGTTGCCCGGTTCCGTGCGCGACCGTGGCGATTTCGATTCCGTGCTCGTGCGCGCCATAGAGGACGCCGAAGCGCTGGTTGCCGGAGGGGCCGACGCCCTGATGGTGGAGAATTTCTTCGACGCGCCGTTCGCCAAGACGCAGGTGCCCCCGGTCACGGTGGCGGCGCTCGCCCGGGCGGTGCTCGCGGTGCGTTCCGTGGCCGGCGTTTTGCCGGTGGGGGTGAACTGCCTGCGCAACGACGGCGTGGCGGCGATGGGAATCGCGCACGCCACCGGAGCGCGGTTCATTCGCGTGAATGTCTACGTGGGCGCCGCGGTCACGGATCAGGGCATCATCGAAGGCATCGCCCGCGACGTTCAACGGACGCGCCGCGAACTCGGAGCGGATGTGGCGGTGTGGGCGGACGTGCATGTCAAACACGCCCGGCCGCTCGGAGACGGTCGTGAATCGATCGGAGATGCGGCGCGCGACGCGGTGGCGCGCGGCCTCGCCGATGCGCTCGTGGTGAGTGGTGCGGCGACGGGGGCGGGGACGCCGATCGAGGCGGTCCGGTGCGTTGCCGAAGCGGTTCCTGGAGTTCCGGTGCTGGTGGGCAGCGGTTTCGATGCCGCTTCGGCGGGCTCGCTGCTCGCCGCCGGCGCCGCGGGAGCCATCGTGGGAACATCGATCAAGCGGGGGCGCGTGGTGGACGCGCCGGTGGATGCGGACGCGGTACGCGCGTTGCGCGCGGCGTTGGGATTCCAGGAAACATCATGAGCACGTTCCGTCGCTGGCTGTTGCAAGGCTACCTTCCCGAGCCGGAGGGGCCGTTCGAGACCGAAAAGGACGCCGCGGCGCACCATCATACGCATGCGTGGTGGAAGGTGATGTGCCTTACGGGGGTCGACTATTTCTCCACCCTCGGCTACCAACCGGGCATCGCCGCGCTCGCCGCGGGGGCGCTTTCCCCGATCGCGACCCTGGTGCTCGTGGCCCTCACGTTGATCGGCGCGTTGCCCATGTACCGGAGGGTGGCCAAGGCGAGTCCGCACGGCGACGGATCGATTTCGATGCTGGCGGGCCTGCTTCCCTACTGGCA
>JBJTRZ010000114.1:0-1590 GCA_046076415.1 Armatimonadota bacterium | reverse complement strand
CAGCATCCGTTCCCGAGACACTTCGAGCTGCATCGCACCCAGGAAAATCGTCGCGCCCACCACAGCCGCGGTGATCGCGGCCACCAGCACGGCCCCGGCGGCGATGTCCTTCACGAACTTGGCGCCGGGATGGTATCGATCCGTGATCATGTCCACCGCGGCTTCGATGGCCGTGTTGACCATCTCCGCCATCAGCACCAAGGCGCAAGCGAAAATCAACGCGATCATCTCGAGGCGCGGAAGGCGCAACATGAGGCCGGCAAGAAAGATGGCGGAGAACGCCGCCACGTGGAACCGCATGTTCCGTTGGGTGCGGAACGCGTGGGCGATGCCCTCGGCAGCGTGCCGGAGCGAAACGACCGGGTTCTTCGCCCGCCACGGCGACGTGGGCCGAGCCGAATCTCCGGCGGGTTCCGCCGCCCCTCCGGGGCGGATATTCATGCCGGGCATTCTACCGCATCGAGGGGTTTTCCCAGGATGCGCCGCTCGATCCGGCGCATCGACTCGGCACCCGCCTCGGTGTCGTCCTCGTGGCCAAGGAGATGGAGCGCTCCATGCACGAACAGCAGCGCCAGTTCCTCCTCCACGGTCCAGCCACGCGCCGCCGCTTGGCGCCCGGCGGTGTCCACGGAAACGACTATGTCTCCCAGCAATGGGCCGAGCGGCTCATCCTCGCCGGAAATCGGCCACGAAAGCACGTCGGTGGGCTTGTCCTTGCCCCGCCACCGCAGATTCAGAACTCGAATCGCTTCGTCGCCCACCAGCACCGCGCTGATTTCCACGCCCGGACCGTCGATGGTTTCCCCGGAACGCGACTCAGGGAGACTGGCGGGATCCCGCAACAGACTTCGCACGGCCTCCACGGCCATCGTCGTCGACGGCGGAATCCCGCTCCATTGGTTCCGCACCTGCATCTCCATCGCGTCGCTGCTGCTCCCCGGCCGCCGCGGCCGTATCGTTGGCGGGCGAATCCGGATAGGCGATGCGCCCGTGCAAGGTTCCCGACAGTATCGTGGTGAAGACCTCCTCGATGGCGCGCAGGTCGCGCAACGTGAGGTCGCTTTCATCGAGCTGACCATCTTCGCGCTTTTCCTCGACCATGCGCACGACGAACTCCGCGAGGCGCTGGGGGGTCGGGCGCGCGAGGGTGCGCGACGCGGCTTCGACGGTATCGGCAAGCATCAGGATCGCCGCTTCCTTCGACTGGGGCTTGGGACCCGGGTATCGGAACTGGGCCTCGAGCTGCTTGTTGGGCACCCCTCCCGTGGCCTGATGGTAGAAGTAGCGCATCAGGCTGGTGCCGTGGTGCTGGGACATCACTTCGCGCACGCGCGGAGGTATGCCGATGGCGGCCGCCATTTCGACGCCTTCCTTCACATGGGAAGTCAGCACAATGGCGGACAGGGATGGGTTGATATTTTCGTGGACGTTTTCCCCGGTTTGGTTCTCGATGAAGAACTCCGGCCGATTCATCTTTCCGAGATCGTGGTAGTAGGCGGCCACCCGGGTCAGCAACGCGTCGGCACCAACGGCCTCCGCCGCGGCGTGGGAGAGGTTCGCGACCATCAGGGAATGCGCATAGGTGCCCGG
>JBJTRZ010000113.1:0-9005 GCA_046076415.1 Armatimonadota bacterium | reverse complement strand
TACGGGGGAAATTATCGGCTGACCGAATTCCAGGCGGCCGTGCTTTCCGTGCAAATGGAACGAATCGAAGCGCAGACGCGCCTCCGCGACGCCAACAACCAGGCGCTGGCCAAACGTGTCGGCGCGCTGCCCGGATTCCATCCCCAGATGCGGGTGGAAGGAACCGAGCGCAACGCGACCCATCTCTGGTGCTTCCACGTGGATCCCGCTGCGTTCGGCGTCTCCCGGGATCGCGTGCTCGAGGCACTGCGGGCGGAGGGAGTGCCCGTCGGTCCGGGATACGCAACGTTGGTTTACGAACTGGGAATGTTCCGTGACCTGCGCTTCGCCACGTACACGGGCGCAGCCGAGGGCTACGACCCGGATCCCACGTTCCACGACGAACGCTGTCCGGTCGCGCAACGGGTATCCAAGGAAACCGGTGCATGGATGCCCCAAACCACCATGCTGGCGAGCCCGGAACTCCTGAACCAATTCGGGGACGCGTTCGAGAAGGTCTGGGAAAGTCGGGAGTCGCTGCGGGCGTGAACGCGGGTGCGGCGCGCTGCGATATCACCCCGCCGAAGGGAGTGCGGCTCTCCGGATTCGCCGGTAGGGATTGGCGCAACGACGGGGTTCGCGATCCCGTGGAGGCGACCGCGCTTTGGATGGAGACGGATGGTCGAGCGGTCGTGGTATTGTCGCTCGACATCATCGGAGTTACCGTGGCCGAGGATGCCCGCTTCCGCGCGGCGATCGGCGATCGCTTGGGAATCGACGCCGATAACGTTCTGATCGCGTGCACGCACAATCACGCGGGTCCCGCCACGATGGGAATCCGGGCGACCGGGGGAAAGGAAACCGGCTGGACGCGCACCATACGGGAACGGTGCATCGAAGCCGCCGTATCGGCCCGCCACAGGGCGGAACCCGTGGCATCGATCCGAGTGGGCTCCGCTCCCTGCGCTGCGGCGGTGAACCGACGCCACGCCGAGGGGCCATCCGAGACGAAGGTCCGGGTATTGATGCTTTGCGGCGAATCGCCGATCGCTTCCCTATTCCACACGGCGATGCACCCGGTGTGCCGGGGGAACCAAGATCGGCTCGTTTCGGCGGATTGGGTCGGTGTAGCACGAAACGGCTTCGAAAACGAAACCGGTGCCCCCGCACTCGCGTTGCAAGGCTGTTGCGGCGACATCAATCCACGGGTGCGGGATGCCGAAGCCATCGGCCGGGAGGTTGCCCGGAGCCTGTCGGCCGCCGTTCATGAAAGTGAGACGGTTACCCCGGAATGGAACCACTGCTCCGCACAGGGAGCGGTGCCGCTCGGCGCGCTTCCCTCGGAGGCCGAAATCGTTCACCGGGAAACGGAGGCGGAACGGACCTTGGACCAACCCTCCATCGGCCTTGCGGCACGCCAATTGGCGCGCGCCGACCTCGATTGGGCGAAACACTGCCGTGGCCTGCGCGACCGGGGAAAGGAAGGACCAACCACGGCGCGCTTTCGCACGATGGCGCTGCGCATCGGCCCGGTCGTGCTCGCCGGGCTCCCAGGCGAAGTTTTCCAGGAGATCGGGCAACGGATGATCGAGCGCGATCCCCAGGTTTGGCCCGTCGGGTTCGCCGCGGGAAACCTCGGGTACCTTTATCCCGACTCCGCACTGGATTTGGGTGGATACGAGGTGGACCTGGCATACCGGCTGTACGGAGAACGCCAGGCGGAGCGTGGAACCGCTTCGGCGCTGCAGGCGGTCGTGGCGACGACCATCGCGGGGCTGCCCCGATGAGGATCGAGGCGATCGCCTTTCGGAGCGAATTCGCGCGCCGACCCTTCGCCACCCCGCTCCGCCTCGCCTCCGGAACCATAGCCGACATCACCGAAGCCACGGTGACGGTCGAATTGGAAATCGATGGCGTGCGGGCGATCGGTCGTGGCGCGATCCTGCTTTCGGACCTCTGGGCGTGGCCCGATCCCGCGATCCCGAGTATCGAGCGGGACGCGGCGATGCGGGAGTATCTGGACCGCGCGGGCTCGCGCCTGACCGAATGGTGCGCGGGGTCGGAACATCCGCTGGAAATCAGCGCCCGCCTCCACGCGGGGTGCCTCGCCGATCGTTCGTCCGTTCCGCCCCTTGCCCGCCTCGTTTCCACTAGTCCGCTCGACGCCGCGATCCACGACGCCGCCGGACGCGCGAAACGGTGTTCCTCGTTCGCGCTCCATGCATCTCCCGTTCCCTGTCCTTCCATCGACCCGCGCTTCCCCGCGACCGGTGCCGTCGCAGCCGTGAGCGACCTCCTCGGCGCACCGAGAAATCGCGATCCAGCCGCGTCCGTAGTCATCGGGAAAGGCGAGGATCCCGCGATGCTCGACCACTGGACCGGCGAGCGCGGCGTCGGCGTTTTCAAACTCAAGATCGGTGGGATCGACCCGGACGAGGATGCCCAACGGTGCGCAGCCGTGGTCGACCGTGCCCGGATCCTCGGCTGTGCCCATCCGCGGATTTCGGTGGATGCGAACTGCATGACCCCGGATGCACGAACGGTGGTGACGTTCCTCGACGCGCTGGAGGTGCAACGGCCCGACGTGCTTGCCGCGATCGACTCGATCGAGCAGCCCACGCACCGCGACATCGTGGCGCATCCGTTCGACTGGCATCCCGTCGCCCGCCGGATTCCGCTGCTGCTCGACGAAGGATGGGTCGACTGGGAAAGTTTGGCGGCCGCGGAACGTCAGGGGTGGAACGGGCTCGCGGTGAAAACCTGCAAGGGCCACGGCTTCGCCCTGTGCGCCGCCGCGTGGGCGCACCAGCGCGGTTGGCACCTTCGGATGATGGACCTGACCAACCCGGGAATCGCGGCCATCCATGCGCTGCGCTTCGCATCCCACCTGCCCGATGTCGATTGGGTCGAGCTCAACGCGGTTCAATATCTGCCTTCGGGGCACGATGGTTTGGATGCCGCATGGCGCCAGGCACTCGAACCCATCGACGGCATCCACCACCTGCCCAACCCGGGCATCGGACTGGAGACCTTTCCATGAGCGATTCGCCGGAACTTCCCATTCGCGTTGGCATCGTGGGGCTTGGACGCAGCGGTCACGATATCCATTGCCACACATTGGATCGAGCGGAAGGTTTCGAAGTGGTGGCGGTGGCCGACACCGACACGAACCGGGCCGCCGAGGTCGGTTCGAGCCGCGGAATTCGCTGGCATGATGGCATCGACGCGTTGCTTCGCGACGACGCCGTGGAACTCGTCGTGGTTGCCACTCCCAACCGTTTCCATGCCGAACATGCAATCCGAGCCCTGCGGTCCGGGCACCACGTCGTGTGCGAAAAACCGTTTGGAATCACGGTCGAAGAAGTGGATGCGATGATCGCGGCGCGGGGCGACCGGGTCCTGGCCCCGTTCCAAAACCGCCGCTACGAACAGGCGTACCTCAAGGTCAAGGAAGTGGTCGGCTCGGGCGTGCTCGGGCGGGTGGTCCATGTGCGTACGTGCTGGCACGGCCACGGCAGGCGCTGGGACTGGCAGACCCTCCGCTCGGAAGCGGGAGGACAACTCAACAACAACCTTCCCCACGCGATCGACCAAATGCTTTCGCTCTGGGAGGACGCGGGGTGGGACGGAACGCCCGAACCCGAGGTGTGGTCCGACTTGCGTCGCATCCTCGCGCTCGGGGATGCGGAGGATCACGTTCGCCTCACCCTTCGAGTGCCCGGGCGGCCCGAATTGCCCACCATCGACATCGAATTCACCGCGGCCGCACCGATGGCCCAGGAGACATGGAACGTGATGGCATCGTGCGGCGGCCTTTCCGCCACGCCGGCGCGGGTTCGGTGGAAATGGACCGATCCCACCACATGGCCGGCACGCACTTTGGACAAGCGATCGACCCCCGACCGCAGTTACAATCGCGACATCGTCGAGTGGCACGAGGAATCCCTCGAATGCACCCAAACGATCGTGGATGCGCAGTTGGCGCTCTATGCGGAAATTCGCTCCGCGATTCGCACCGGCGCGCCGCTGACGGTCACCCCGGAAATCGTTCGCCGCCGAATTCGCGTCATGGAACTCGCCCGAAGGAATGCCCCATGATGCTTTCGGGAAAACCCATCTGGCCCGTCGGCGAATCCACCGAACCCGCGGTCCAAGTCGGATTCCACGCAAAATTTTCCCGCCCGGCGGGCCGCGGTCCGGTGCACCTCTCCATCGCCGCTTCGTCGCGCTACCGTGCGTGGGTGAACTGCGTTTTCGTCGGTCACGGACCAGCACGGGGTCCGCACGGTTGGTTCCGGGTCGATCGCTGGGAGATCGGTGGCCATTTGCGTTCGGGCACCAACCATGTGGCGATCGAGGTGGCAGGCTACAACGCCAACAGTTACTACGTGCTCGACCAACCCTCGTTCCTGCAGGCCGAGATCCTCGCCGGATCGAAAGTTCTGGCCTCCACCGAGGGCCCCGGGGCGAGGTTTGCCGCCAAGCACATCGAGGAACGTTTGCGAAAGGTGCAGCGCTATAGTTTCCAACGCCCGTTCACGGAGATATGGAAACTCTCGGAGGGTTGGGATCGGTGGCGGACCGAGGGCATTTCCGACCCGATCCCGTGCGCGCCGATCCCTCCGCTGCGCCTCCTTCCCCACGGAGCGCCCCTGCCCAAATGGGAGGTGGTGCCACCGCGCCGCGTCCTGTCGGAGGGCCGAATCGACCGGGGCGCCGCCCCGCGCAATCCGTGGAAGGACCGGAGCCTCACCGCCATCGGTTCACGGCTGAAAGGGTTCCCCGAACGAGAACTCGAGGAGATTCCCTCGCTCGAACTCCAGGCACTCCGATTCCGCGACGCGCGCGACGTCGATCGTCCCATGGAGGACGCATGGGAACCGCTTGCGGCGGGTCGCTGGAGTTTGCTCGACTTCGGCGTCAATCGGACGGGTTTTCCAAGGCTCCGTTTGCGGTGCGTGCGCAGCGCCACGGTGACCCTCCTTTTCGATGAGATCCTGTCGGAGGGCGTCGTCGATTTCAAACGACTGGGATGCGTCAACGCCCTGCGCTGGCATTTGGAGCCGGGCGAGTACTCGGTCGAGGCGTTCGAACCCTACACCCTGCGGTACCTCCAAATCCTCGCGGAGGCCGGCGATATCGAATGGAGGGCTCCAGGACTCAGGGAATTGGCATGTCCCGATGCCGGTTTGGCCCGTTTCGAAACCTCCGATCCGACCATCGACGCGATTTTCGAGGCGGCGCGGCAAACGTTTCGCCAGAACGCGGTGGATACCTTCATGGACTGCCCGTCGCGCGAGCGCGCGGGCTGGCTGTGCGACAGTTTCTGGACCGCCCGAGTCGCCCACGCATTGACCGGGCATACCCGCATCGAAACCTGCTTTCTGGAAAACTTCGCCCTCCCCGTCACGTTCGCGGGAATTCCGGATGGCATGCTGCCCATGTGCTACCCGGCGGACCATCCCGACGGTGTTTTCATCGCGAATTGGTCGTTGTGGTTCGTGTTGCAACTACGGGAATACCGGGATCGAGGAGGCGACGCGGCGCTCGTCGCACGATTGCGACCACGGGTGGAGCGCCTGCTGGCATGGTTCGAAAAACTTCGCAATACCGATGGATTGCTCGAGCGGGTACCGGGATGGGTCTTCGTGGAATGGAGCCGAGCCAACGACTTCGTCCAGGACGTGAACTACCCGAGCAACATGCTCTACGCCGCCGCCCTCGAAGCCGCGGGCGATTTGTATGCCAACCCGGCTTGGCGGGCCGAGTCGGCGAAACTGCACGAAACCATACGGGCGCAATCCTTCGATGGCGCGTGGTTCGTCGACAATGCGGTCCGCGGCCCCGGTGGACTGGCCGCCACCCGCAACCGATCCGAAACCTGCCAATACTACGCATTCTTCTTCGGAACCGCCGATCCCATCCGCCATCCCGAACTGTGGCGTCGCTTGGTGGAGGATTTTGGCCCGGACCGGGCGCGCAAGGGACTCCATTCGGAAATCCACCCCTCCAATGCGTTCATCGGCAACTACCTGCGCATGGAACTCCTCGCCCGGGAACGACGCATCGGCCGGATTTTGGAGGAAACGCGGAGTTTCTTCGGTTACATGGCCGAGCGTACCGGAACGCTTTGGGAAAACATCGACTCCAGCGCAAGCTGCAACCACGGATTCGCATCGCACGTGGCATGGTTGCTGCTGCGCGATGTTGCGGGGATACGGAGAATAGATCCCAAACGTCGCACGGTGGAGATAGAGTCGGTGGACCCTCCGCTCGACCGCTGCGCCGTTTCATTGCCGCTCGCCGGCGGCACGGTGAAGTTGGCGTGGCGCAGGATACCGGGCGGGTTCCGACGATGGGTATCCGTGCCGCCCGGATGGCGGGCCGTCACCCTGCCGGGACCTTCGGGTAAACTGGCCCGTTGACGCCCCCCCGGCTCGAATCGAGGAAGGAAGAGTTACCATGCCCGAGCGCGCGAAAACCTTGGTGCGGGATGTCCCGGATTTCCCGAAACCCGGCATCGTCTTCAAGGACATCACCCCGGTCCTCGCCGATCCGGCCGCATTCCACGAAGTCCTGACGGCGCTTACCCGGGAAGCGGCGGCGATGGGCGCCGACCTGATCGCGGGCATCGAGTCGCGGGGATTCCTGTTCGGAGCGCCGGTCGCGGCGGCCCTCGGGCTCGGCTTCGTCCCCATCCGTAAAATCGGCAAACTGCCGTGGCGCACGCGTCGCGTCGATTACGATTTGGAATACGGCACGAGCGCGGTGGAGATCCACGAGGACGCGGTCCCGGTTGGGCAACGCGTGGTCATCATCGACGATTTGCTCGCAACCGGCGGTACGGCGGGAGCCGCGGCCCAACTGATCGAGGAGGTGGGAGGCGTCGCCGCAGGATTCCTCTTCGTGATCGAACTCGACTTCCTGGCCGGGCGGGAGCGCCTCGGCGATCGTCCCATCACCTCCCTCATCCACGTTTGATGCCTTCGCATCCACGTATCGACGACGCGTTGGTCGCCCTCGAGGCGATCGCACCCAGGCATTTGCGCCTCGGCGACGATCCCCACGGGCTGCTTGCCGGAGACCCCGACGCGCCGTTGACCGGAATCACGGTGGCGCTCGACGCGACCGGAGCGGTGGTCCGGGCGGCGGCCCGCGCCGGACACGGCCTGGTGCTCGCCCACCACCCGCTGTGGTACCACCGCGCCCGGACCCTCGTTGCGAGCGACCCTTTTCCGGCACCGGTCCTCGTCGAGGCCTTGCGACACGGAATCGCCGTGGCCTGTGCGCACACGGCTTGGGATGTCGCTCCGGGGGGAGTCAACGACGTTCTGGCGAAACTCGTCGGGGTCCAGGATCCGCGTCCCGTGCGCATCACGCACGCGGAAGCGCTTTCGCAACTCATTGTCTACGTTCCGCATGCCCACGCCGACCGCGTCCGTGAAGCGATCTTCGCGGCAGGGGGCGGCGCGGCGGGCAATTACGACGAGTGCGCCTTCGAACTGCACGGCGAAGGTTCGTTCCGTCCCCTTCCCGGGAGCAACCCGGTGGTGGGTTCGCACATGCAACGGGAAGTCGTCCGCGAGGTCCGCCTGGAGACGATACTTCCCACCCGCATCGCATCGCGCGTTGTCGAGGCGGCTCGCATCGCGCACCCCTACGAGACCATGGCCCACTCGGTCCATGCCCTCGCCAACACCGACGGTCCCCGTGGTCTGGGGCGGATCGGCGCCCTGCCCGAGCCACGTTCCTCCACCGAGTTCCTGCGGTCGCTGGCGGAAGCGTTGCGGTTCGACGCGATCCGGGATTCCGGCGTGCAAGTGCCGATTCGCACGGTTGCGGTATGCGGGGGTGCGGGCGCCGAATTGATGGCGGAGGCGCAGGCAGCCGGCGCGGACGTGCTGGTCACCAGCGATGTGCGGCACCACGAATTCGTGGAGGCGATGCATCGAAACTTCCTGCTTGTCGATGCAGGCCACGCCGCGACAGAGGATCCGGGAACGCGCGAATTGGCGCGACGACTCAAGAGTGCCCTCCCCGAGGTGGAGATCGTTCTTCGGGATCCGGCCGGCGCTCCCGCGGCGGTATAATCCGGGCGTGCGGACGCTCCCTTTGGCCCAGCCCCAGCCCGAGGTCGAGGATCGCTTCGGACGCCGAATCCGCTACCTGCGCGTCTCCCTCACCGACCGTTGCAACCTGCGCTGCGTCTACTGCATGCCGGAGGGCGGCATGGACTGGGAGGATCCGGCGTCGTTGCTCACGTTCGAGGAAATCGAACGATGCGTGCGGGTTTTGGCGAGCGCCGGATTGCGAAAGGTCCGGTTGACCGGCGGCGAGCCGTTGGTGCGCAAAGGAGTGCCGGAATTCGCGGGCCGACTGGCCGCGATTCCCGGGCTCGAGGAAGTCACGCTCACCACCAATGCCATTTTGCTCGAGGGTCAGGCGGATGCGCTCAAATCCTCCGGGATTCGTCGCATCAACATCTCGCTGGATTCCCTGCGTCCCGAGCGCTTTGCGCGCATCGCGCGCCGCGACGACCATGCGCGCGCTTGGGCCGGAATCGAGGCGGCGCTGCGCATTGGGTTCGACCCGGTCAAAATCAATTGCGTGGTCATGCGGGGCGAAAACGACGACGAAGTCGTCGACTTCGCGCGACTCGCTTTCGAACGCGGGCTCGAAGTTCGTTTCCTCGAATACATGCCCATCGGCATGGTTTCCCCGGCTGCGTGGCGCGCCAAATACGTTTCCAACGAAGAGGTGCTCGCAATGCTGCGCACGCAATGGCCGAACCTCGCACAGGTGGATACCGCTGCGTCCTCCACCAGTCGTCTGTTTCGGCTACCGGGAATTTCGGGCACGGTCGGCGTGATCAACCCCATCAGCCATCGGTTCTGCGACGGCTGCGACCGCCTTCGCTTGACCGCCGATGGCAAACTGGTGCCGTGCTTGTCCGACAATTTGGAGCACGACCTGCGCGGTCCGATGCGTGCCGGTATCGATGATCGCGAGCTCTTGGACCACGTTCG
>JBJTRZ010000112.1:0-1243 GCA_046076415.1 Armatimonadota bacterium | reverse complement strand
CGTCGAGGACATCACCGACGATCTGGCACGGCGGGGAATCGTGATCGAGCGCGACGCGTGGCCCGCGGTGCAATCGATCGTGCTGCGCGATGGTCGGGCGTACGGAGTGCCCACGAACGCCGCGGCGGATGCGATATTCATCAACAAGAAACTCTTCGCCGCCGCCGGGGAACCCATTCCCAAGACGCCGTGGACCTGGGAACAACTCATCCCGGTGGCCAAGCGCCTCACGGTCCGCGGTCCCGACGGCAAGGCGAAGCGCTTCGGCCTCCTGATCGATTTCCGCCAGTGGGCCGGGTTCGTCATCCAATGGGGCGGCAGCGTCTTCACGCCCGACGGCACCCGGTGCGTGGTCGATAGTCCGGAAGCCATCGCAGGGGTCCGGTTCCTGCGCGACCTCATCTACGTGCACAAGGTCATGCCCTCCCCGGTCGAGGAAGCCGCCATGGCCGCCGCCGGGGGATGGGGATCGGGCACCATCACCCAATTCGGCGGCGGTACCAAGGGAGCGATGGCGCTTGGTGGACGTTGGTGGCTGTGCACCCTCCGCGACCGCAACCAATTTCCCGGGCTCGACCTCACCGCGGTGGAGTCGCCCACCCACGACCGCCGCCTCTTCCTGGGCTACGGCAAGGGAACGTTCGTCAATGCCCGCAGCCCCAACAAGGAGAAGGCGCTCGATCTGCTCGCCTACATGATGGGCGCCGAGTACGGGCAGCTCATCAACGACCAGGCGGATGGACTCGCTCCCACCCGCGCCGTATGCTACGCCCCCGGATACGACCGCAATCCCAAGTTTCCCGAAGAGGACTACAACGCGGTGTGGCGCGCAACACTGGAGACCAGCCTCCCGAACGCCATGAGCCCGTTCGTGAACTCGCAGGCGGCCAACCGCATCCTGAACCGTCAGCTCGATTTGGTGAAAAACGATCAGAAGTCGGTGGAGGCGGCGCTCCGCGACGCGGCCCGCGAGGTCAATGCGGAGATCGACCAAACGCTCGAGCGCAATCCGGCTCTCAAGGCGAAATGGACCGCGCTGCGGAGCGCGGCGGAGGCCAAAGCCCGATGACTCCCTCCGGACGACGGGCACTCGGGGCGGCGCTTCCGTTCCTGCTTCCCAACCTGCTCGGTTTCCTGCTCTTCACCGCGGGGCCCGTGCTCTTCTCCCTCGGCGCTGCGTTCACGAACGCGAACCTCATGCGCTCGGTGCCCCTGCGCTTCACCGGCCTCGAAAACTTCCCGG
>JBJTRZ010000111.1:0-2141 GCA_046076415.1 Armatimonadota bacterium | reverse complement strand
CGCGCGCTCCGGCCACGATCAAATCGGCGTCCTGTTCCTCGGCTTCGGCGAGGACTTCGGTGGTGGGGTCGCCTTCGCGGACAATCGCTTCGACGGACTCGTGTCCGGTTCCGCGTAGCACCGCCACCGCGCCCTCGAGGTGGTCGCGCATCCACGCTTGTTCGCGCTGGGCCGCGCCTCGCAGCACATCGTCGAGGCCCGGAAACGGAAAGCGCGTGGCGGAGACCAGTTCGGCGGGCAACACGACACCGACGAGGCGAATGGACACTCCGGCGGGCAAGGGGAGTCGGGCGAGGTAGGCCACCGCCTGCATCGCGCCGTCCGATCCGTCGAGGGCCACCACGATGCGATCGAGTTTTTCGCGCACCGGGCGGGCCACGAGCACCGCCACCGGGGCGTGCCGCACCACGCGTTCGGCGACCGAGCCGAGGAAGAGGTGTTCGAGGGGTGTATGTCCGTGGTCGCCGATCGCCACGAGCGCATCGTCGGACGCACCGCGGGCATCCGCCGCAACGGCCTTCGCCGCATCGAGCACCTGCTGCACGGCCCTTCCGCGACGGATCGACCGTCGCAGTTTGGCCTCGGTGCCCGACAACGCCCGCTCGGCGGCATCGAGCGCCGGATACGCCTCCGGGTCCCCTTCGTCGTGTTCCAGCACCCGCAGGACTTGGACCTCCGTGTCCGCGCCCAGCCTCAACGTGGCCAGGAACCGCGCCGCCGCGAGCGCCGATTTCGATCCATCCGTCGCCAGCAATATCCGCACGATCGCACTCCTTTCGGGAAATCCCTTCCCGATCCGATCCAGCCTACCCCGTCGGCCACCACCGCGCTCCGACACCAGCCGCCGTTGCCACCACGCCGGCAAGCCCGGCGACGATGGCGAAGGCGAGCAGGATGCCGACCAGCCACAAACGTCCATCGCCCCCGGCCATCCCCAGCGAAACCAGCGCCACCGCAAGGGCGGGGGGCGTGTTCATGAAGGGAATCGGCAACGCCATGACGATGCCGGACGCGCAGATCGCCAGACCCGCGACGCGCTTGGCGAGGACCGTGTCGACCCGCGGGGGACGGGGGCGCATCGACGCCTCGAACCGGCGCAGCCAAACCACGCCCCGGGAGCGCAGCACATTGCGCAATGTCGCGGGCAATGCCACTCCACGAAGGACGCGGGGCAACACCGGGCGCGCGCGCCCCAAGGCGAGTTGGATGCCCAGCGCGCACAGCACGACCCCGATGGCGGTCGGCCCGCCCGGAGGCAGCACCGGCACGGCCATCGGCACGGCGAAGAGCAGGCACGCGATCGCGAACCCCCCTTCATCGACCGCTTCGATCAGCGCCCCCAAGGTCGTTCGATCCTCCGCGAGGGCGAGGTCGACCCGCGCCGACGGTGGAAGCGAAACCAACCCGGGGGCCGACATGGCTTCCATTGTACAAACGCAGTGCCCTTGCGGGCTCCGCGCTTCGGCGGAGTTCACCGCCGGTCCGGCACGTTCCACATCGCCAGGAAGCGCACGACCCAAACCAACTCGAGCAAGAGGAAACCGGCGAGCAGCACGAGCGCACCGGACCCCAATCGTTGCCCCGGAGCCAGATTCGCGCGAAACGACGTTTCCTGGACGGCCAGCACGAACCCGCCCACCAGGACGCCCATCCATCGCAGCACGGCCTCGATGCGCGCCAAAGTGGCTTCCCGCCGTTCCGGCGCCAGCCAATATTCCCGGTCGGGCAGATTCACCATTTCGGTGGGCAACCCGTGGATCAGCCGGCCCACGCCCACGAACACCAACCCAAGGAAAAGCGCCATCCCGGGCCCGAACCACACGGCCGTGTCCCGCCCCATCCAGCCGTTGGGCACGCCCGATCCGTCGAAATGCGTGGCGACGCGTTCGGGAAGTCGCGCGCGCCAAAGCAGCGCCTGCGCGACGCCGAGCGCAACCGGCACCGCGGGCAACCATTTTTCCCAGCGTTTTGGTGTTTCGGACGATCCGAGGTTCATGGACTTGCCTTCGCCGCCTCGTCGGGGCGCTCCTTCCGGCGGGCCCATTGCATCCGCCCCCCGGCTCCGTGGTATGTTCCCCGTGTCGTTTGGAAAAGGAAGGTCCCTGATGCGCACTGCTCCCCGTTTCGCCGCCCTGCTCGCC
>JBJTRZ010000110.1:0-1720 GCA_046076415.1 Armatimonadota bacterium | reverse complement strand
CAACGGACCGGCGCCCGTAGTACATCGTGCGGCGGTACATCTTGTCCCAGAGTCGACCGGTGTCGCGGGGGTCCTCGCCGATCAAAAGTTCGCGGAGCCCGCAGGCGATGTTGTGGCTGAACGGTGCATCCACCACCGCCTTCACCACCTCCGGCGACGCGTCGGCCTCGCCGATCCCCTCCAGACCGCATTCCGTGCGAACTCGGATGAGCACCGTGTCCTGGGTCCCGGCCGTTTTCGCCTCCACCACGGGAACCCGAAGTATCTGGCACACCAATTGGGCAATCTTCACGCGTTTCCTCCAGGCCGCTCCCGCCGCCAATGCCAACTTTGTCCGCCCGACAGGACTTCCCGCACGCGCGGCTCCTGGCGGGCGAGATATTCGACGGGGATCTCGTTCCCCGGCCACTCGCGCAGCATCGGCGGCGTATATCCCGAAACGAGGATCGCCCGATCCCGGGTTGACCGAATCTCGGTGGAGCTGTGCACAAGCGACTCGGCGAACAACACCACATCTCCCGCCTCCGCCGTGAGTTGAACGGCAATGGAAGGGTCGTCGCGAACCGCCTCGACGATCGCTTCGGTCCCCCAGCGAACCCGGTGGCTCCCGGGTATCACCGCGGTTCCCCCGTCGTCGGGCCCGACATCGGTGAGGAACGCAAGGGTCTTCACGAAGAGGCAGTGCAAACGTCCGCCCTCCTCCCAAGTTCCCCATCCCGGTTCCGCGCCGATATGGAAACCCACCGGCACCACGCCGCAAACGTCCCACGCCGAATCGGGCAAGGCGGGGTCGCGCCGATTGAGGATCGCCTCGGATTCCTCGAGGCGCACATCCCCGCCCACCACCTGCCGGACACAAGAAATCAGGTACGGGTCGGTTGCGTAGTCGCGCAGCAGTTCGTCGTAGGCGACCAAATTTCCGACATGCCAAAAGTGGGGTGCGTCCCGGTTGATATAGACGCCGTGGGCGGCCAGGTCGGGTTCCGATCGCAGGCGGATCAGTGCGTCGTGCAAGGCTTCGGCACGGGCGCGCGACAACGCCCCCTTCAAAACGACGAATCCCAGCGCATCGAATCGAAGTCGCTCGGATCGGGAAAGACCGCGGCGCGGTGGCGGGTCCGAAATCGACATGCGGCCAGTTTACGAGCGGCCCCGGTGCGGGTCAACCCGGCAATACCGGGAGGTACGCGCTGTTTCCGGGGCGAACCTCCCGGCATGCCGGTCCGTATCCTCGTCGCATTCGCCCTGTTCGCCGCCCTCGCCGGTCGAACCCCCGCTGCCCCCCCGGTTTCCGCCGCTCCGGATTTCAATCGCGATATTCGACCGATACTGGCTGCCCACTGCCTCAAATGCCACGGTCCGGATGAAAAGCAGCGACAGGCCGGCCTGCGGTTGGATCAACGCGGCGATGCGCTCCGGCGGCTCGCGTCGGGGCGCCGTGCGATCGTGCCCGGGCGGACCGCGGACAGCACCTTGGTGGCGCGCGTCCATGCCACGGACGCCACGATGATGCCGCCCCGCTCCGCGAACAAACCGCTTTCCGTGCAGCAGCGGCGCACGCTGGAGCGCTGGGTGGCGGCGGGTGCCGATTACGCTCCGCACTGGGCGTTCGTGGCGCCCAAAGCCCAAACGCCTCCGAAATTGCCCGCAGCACTCGCTGCCCGAGCGCGCGGCCCAATCGACCAGTTCGTGTTTGGGCGCCTTGCCAAATCGGGGCTCG
>JBJTRZ010000109.1:0-3358 GCA_046076415.1 Armatimonadota bacterium | reverse complement strand
CAAGGCCAAGCGAATCGTCATCACCAAGGACGACACGACCATCGTGGAAGGCGCCGGTTCCGCCGATGCCATCCAGGGCCGGATCGCGCAGATCAAGAAGCAGATCGAAGCGTCCGACTCCGACTACGACCGCGAGAAGCTGCAGGAGCGGCTTGCCAAGCTCGCGGGCGGCGTCGCGGTGATCAAGGTCGGCGCGGCCACCGAGACCGAACTCAAGGAAAAGAAGCTGCGCATCGAGGACGCGCTCTCGGCCACCCGTGCGGCGGTCGAGGAGGGCATCGTCCCCGGCGGCGGCACCACCTTGATCAAGGCCATCGAGGCGATCGCCAAGTCGGCGTTCGAGGGTGACGAGAAGATCGGCGCGGGCATCATCTCCCGTGCGCTCGAAGCTCCGCTGCGCACCATCGCCGAAAACGCCGGCGAGGAAGGTTCCGTCGTGGTGAACAAGGTCCGCGAGTCCGGTCTCGGCTTCAACGCCGCGTCCGGCGTGTACGAGGACCTCATGAAGGCCGGCGTCGTCGACCCGGCCAAGGTCACCCGCTCGGCCCTGCAGAACGCGGCGTCGATCGCCGGCCTCGTGCTCACCACCGAGGCGCTCATCGCCGAGAAGCCCGAGAAGGCGGCCGCGCCGGCTCCGGGCGGCGGCGGTGGCATGGGCGGGATGTATTGATCCCGACCCGCTGACGGTTCGATACGGCGCGGCGCCTCGCCAGAGGGGCAGCGTCTCTTTTTGTGTGAGGAGTCGTTTGGAATCGGCGGTCATACCGCCCCCGGTGCGGGATTCCCTGTCCTCGAACGACGCGGATGGGGCATATCCCTGCCCTCGGGGTGTCGAGGTCTTGAGCGGGCATTTTCGGTGCGGTACTCCATGGGCATCTCATCCCACGGGAGATCCACACCATGTTTCATCGTTCCCACCGCTCCGGCTTCACGCTCATCGAACTGCTCGTCGTTATCGCCATCATCGCCATTCTGGCCGCGATCCTGTTCCCGGTATTCGCCCAGGCGCGCTCGAAGGCGCGTCAAACGTCCTGCCTTTCCAACATGAAGCAGGTGGGCACCAGCATGATGATGTACACGCAGGACTACGACGAAGTGTTGCCGGGCAACTCGACCCTCGGAACCAATGGAGTCACCGACCCGCGCTGGCCCGACTCCACGAGCGCCCACAGCGCCGGCCTTTCCGAGCCCCTCGGCTGGATGCAGCCGTTCGATCCGGCCAATCCGGGCACCCACCGCATCTGGGCGCGCGAACTGCAGCCCTACATCAAAAACCTTCAAATCATGCGCTGCCCCGAAACCAAACCGCGTTCGTCGGATGGCACCTGCACCCCGACCGCGAACACCTGCGAAACCAATGCTCCCGGAGCGGGCATCGGCAACTATTTGATGAACGGCATCGCGTCGGGCAAATCGCTTGCCGCCATTCCGGCCCCGGCCGACATCATCTTCGCCCACGAGGTGCGCAACTACAATCGGGTGGCCCAGGAAAAGCCGCGCCAGATGCTGAGCACCGGCCTCTGGACCGGCTTCGTTCATGCCTACTACGACCGGCTGCACAACGGTGGGGCCAACCTGCTCTTCGCCGACGGCCATGCCGAGTGGCAGCGCCGCGACGCGATCCGCTTCGCCCAGTTCGGATGCCCGATCGAACTCAACCCGGGCAAGCCGACCAACTTCGCGCAGGAAGATGCGGCGGCCAACGCCCAGAACCCGCTGCAGTACCGCTCGGAATTCTAGGAATGCCCACCCAAAGCGCCGTATTCCCCGCCTCCGCCGCGTTCGTCGTTGCAGAGGCGGACTCCCTCGAAGCCCCCGGCCGCGTTCCCGATGTCCTTCGGGCCGTGGCCGGGGCCAACCCGGACGCCGCGGCGACGCTCGCGCGGCTCGTGCGAACGGTCCTCTTCGGTGGCACCTTGCCGCCATCGATGAAACTGGCGATGGGAGTGCGCATTGCCAGGCAATTGCGCACCGGCTACGCCCTCGCCCATCTCGAGCGCCTGGCGCGGGCGGCCGGTCCGGTCGACGATCCACGGACGGAAATGGCGGTTCGGTACGGACTCGATCTCACCCGCGATATCCACGGCGTGGGCGACGAGGCGTTCGCGCAGGTCTCGGCGCGCTTCAACGATGCGCAGGTGGTCGAACTCACCATGACCACCTGTTTCCTCAACTACTTTACGCGACTGACCGCGGGCCTAGGCGTGGTTCCCGAACCGTGGCTTGCGACGAGCGCCCCCCGGATTCCGAAGCGGATCGCCAACGCTTTCGCTCCGGCACGGGTCTGCCTGTCGTCCGACGACGAGCTCAAGATGGCGGGTCCGATCCTCGAACGATGGGGGCCGGGCGGGGCCGGCGCATCGAGCCTTGGCGTGGGAATCCCGAACTCCGTGAGAGCCATGGTGCGGGTGCCCGACCTCTACGACGCGTGGCTGGGACGTTGGCAGGCGCCGGGAAGCAAGCCGGCGGTGGTGCCCAGGACCACGCTCCTGCAGGTTTCGCTGGCGGTCTCCACCATCAACGGGTGCCGCTACTGCGTGCTCCACCAAGTTTCGGGCCTGCGGCGCCAAGGTGTGGACATCAAGAAACTCGTCGCCTTGCGGAAAGATGATTCCGCACTTGCTCCGGATGAAAAAGCGGCGGTCGACTTCGCGCGCAAACTCACCAAGGATCCGGCGGGGGTGGTGGAGGCGGATCGAACCGCCCTCGCCGCGCATTTCCCGGGCCCCGCCGCATTCGAGATCCTGCAACAGACCTGCCGGTTCGCATTCATGAACCGATTCACCGATGGCCTGCGGCTGCCGTCGGAGGACGAGGCGGTGCATGTGTACCGCGAAACCTACGGCCGCGATTTCCAAGGCAAGGGAGACCGCTGATGTCGGACATCGTGGAGGAAAACCAGCGCAGCATCATGGCCAACCAGCAGGCCATCCTCGAGAACCAAAAGGTCATCCTGGTGAACCAGAAAGCCATTCTCGAGAATCAGGCCCTGCTGCGGCGCTTGCTCGGCAATCAGGAAACCATCATCGAGAATCAGGCGAAGATCCTCGCCCGCTGAACGAAGCCTTCGGGCGTTGAACGTCCGCGGCGCGGCGCCCATAGGGGTGCCGCGCCGCGTTTGGTTTTCGCGCGCCCAAGGGTCATGGGCGGAACCACTTGTCCGGGGGATCCTGGCCGACATAGAAACGGTCCAGGGGCAACGACCCCCCGTGGCCGTCGCCGAATGCGAGCACGGTGCGCTGGAAATGGCGCGCGGCGGGGAGCGCGTCCCGCTTGTCGTCGAGGTCCTTCCCTTGCGCCGTCATCTTCCGCGCCCCCCGCCGCGGAGTTCTCATGTCGTCCTCGGTGCCCAGATCGC
>JBJTRZ010000108.1:0-2197 GCA_046076415.1 Armatimonadota bacterium | reverse complement strand
CGCGGTGCGACGCACACCGTTGTTGTCGGTTTCGGCGGCGCGCAACACGACCTCCACACCCGAGACGGCCTGGATACCCGTGCCGCCGACACTCGCCGGGTTGACCCGGTAAAGGAATTGAACGGTCGCGTCGGAACTCGGTGCGGCGATGGAGACGCCGGTTCCACCGTTCCATGTGGCGGCGCGGGTGGTGCCATTGACGGTGCAAACGGGGGTGGCCGTCGGTACCGCGTTGAGGGTGAACGTTGCGGTGGTGCCGGATTTGTACGAGTAGACATCGCGTACGGTGTAGGCGATGTCGACCGAATCGACATTTCGGGCGATCACGCGGTTGGTGCCGGCGGGACGCTTCGAACCCGTCGCCGGAACCACGGTTTGGAGCAATTGGCGCTTGGCTGAATCGTACCGGACGGCGATGATGTCCCACTGGTTGTCGATCACCAGCGCATTGGTCGCGGGATCGTAGGCGGGAGCCCGCAGCACGATGGATGTTGCGCTTGTGGTGAACGTCGTGCCGCTGATGGCTTGGCTCGCCTCCGCGCGCTCGGCCCCCCGCACTTGGTAAAGGACCATTTCGAGCCCTTGCCGCGCTTGACCGGCCATCGATGCGGTCGATTGCGTGCGCGAAAGCCCGCGCGCCGTGGCCGTGATGATCGATAGCGTCGACATCAACAGCAGCGTGGTGATCGTCAGGGCCACCATTAGTTCGATGAGGGAAAAGGCTCCGGATCGACGTTTCATGGAGTCACCCCGCGCGAACCCACCAAAGTGACGGTCTCGAACGTTCGCGTCCGTCCGCCTCGGTTGCCGGAGCGCCACGAGACGATCACGGTGACCCGTTTCAGCTTTTCCGTCTGGTTCGCCAACGTCACGACCGCGGTGCCTTCCTTGAGTTGATCGAGCTGGGGAACGGCTCCGAACGCCGTTGCGGAATAGGTCCCTGCCGAGAACGTGTCGCCTTTGTACATGCGGATGTTCTCCACGATGCGGCGCGTTGCCCCGTAGGCGATCGCATTCTGCTCCCCGACATCCGAGGAGCCGATGGTCGTGATGACGAGCGGCAGGATGGAAACCAGGGCGAAGACCCCGATCATCATTCCAATCAAAGCATCGAGCAACACGAAGCCGCGTCGCCGGTAACGCGAAATGCGCACGGGAATGTCCTTTCGAACCGGGGCTGACACCCGAATCGTTGCCGGTATTTTCGGAATGTGCGGGATGCTTCCTCAGTGCGTTCCGAGTTCGAAACCGGAATCTTGACCGCCGGCGCCACCCCGAATATAATCGCGTCATTGCTCCGGGCGACGCCGCCCCGGGCCTCCGCTGGCGGAGGAATGGGGGGAGGCGGCATGGGCGGAATACTCGACGATTATCGGGTGGGTGGACATTTCGACGAAATGTTCGCGGCCGACGGGTCCGTGCGGCCCCACTGCTCCGGACTCCACCGGCGTCTTTCCGAACTCGGGCGCGAGGCATTCCTGCATCGGCAACGCATCGCCGATCTGACGTTCGTGCAACACGGCGTCACGTTCACGGTCTACGGGGACGACCGCGGCACCGAGAAGTCGTTTCCGTTCGACTTGATCCCGCGCGTGATCACCGCGGGCGAATGGAATCGCATCGAATCCGGCCTCGCCCAGCGACTCCGCGCGCTCAACCTCTTCCTTCACGACGTCTACCACGATCAACACATCCTGCGAGATGGCGTGGTGCCGCGAATGCTCGCCCTCGGCGCCGCGCATTATCGTCCCGAATTTCACGGTGCCGACCCGCCGGGAGGTGTCTACGTCCACGTCGCCGGAAGCGACCTCATCCGGGACGGGTCCGGACGTTTCCTGGTTCTCGAGGACAACCTGCGCACCCCATCGGGCGTGAGCTACATGCTGGAAAACCGGTCCGTGCTCACGCGGATAATGCCCTCGTTGTTTCGTGGCCTGAGGGTCCGGCCCGTGTCCGACTATCCGGCGCACTTGTCCGGGTTGCTGCGCGCGCTCGCACCGCGCACCGCGGACGATCCGGTCATCGTCTTGTTGACGCCCGGTCCGTACAACTCCGCGTACTTCGAACACGCATTCCTGGCCCAACAACTTGGAATCGAGTTGGTCGAGGGGCGCGATCTGGTCGTGCAGGACAACCACGTCTATATGAAAACGACCAAGGGGCTGAGGCGCGTGGATGTGGTCTATCGGCGCATCGA
>JBJTRZ010000107.1:0-4088 GCA_046076415.1 Armatimonadota bacterium | reverse complement strand
CGAAGGCGCAGGTCACCGTGGGTATCGCGATCGAAGGACGCGGTATTCCCCGGGAGGGCTACGCCATCCGCCGGCCCGGCGGCGAGTCCATCGGATTCGTCACCAGCGGAACCTACTCTCCCACCCTCGGCAAAGGGATCGGCCTCGCGCGTGTCGCCTCGGGCGCGGCGCGGATCGGCGATCCGGTCGAGGTCATGATTCGCGACACGCCCTTCCCGGCCCGCGTCGCCAAACTCCCGTTCGTCAAGAACGTCTGAAACCCACCTCGGAGCAGATCCATGTCCCAGATTCCCGCCGATTTGAAGTACACCGTTTCCCACGAATGGATTCGTTTGGAGGGCGACACCGCCGTGATCGGTATCACCGACCATGCGCAGGAGGCCCTCGGCGATGTCGTCTACATCGAACTCCCGGAAATCGGTCGGGTGTTGCGCGCCGACGACGTGTTTGGTTCCGTCGAATCGGTCAAGGCGGTATCCGAGTTGTATGCGCCGCTCGCGGGCGAGGTCGTCGATGTGAACAAGGCGCTCGAAGGCAACGAATCGGCGATCAACGACGCGCCCTACGAGGGTGCTTGGATGATCAAGGTCCGCCTCGCCGATCCGGCGGAAGCGAGTGCGTTGCTGGATTCCGAAGCATACCGGCAAGCGATCGGAGAGTAGCGTGTCGTATCTTCCGAACACCGCCGACGATCGTTCGCGGATGCTCGAGGCGATTGGTGTCGCCTCGATCGACGATCTGTTCGCGCCGATCCCGGCCGCGATTCGGGCCAAGGCCGATTTCTCCGAACTCGAACCGGCCCTCGACGACATCGCGCTGCGAAAGCGACTGGTCGCCCTTTCCTCGGCGTCGGCGAATCTCGACGACAATGCCTGCTTCCTCGGAGCGGGCATCTACGATCACTACATTCCGCCCGTGGTTGGCGCGGTTTGCGGGCGCAGCGAGTTCTACACCGCCTACACGCCCTACCAACCCGAAGTTTCGCAAGGCGTTCTGCAGTCGATTTACGAATTTCAAAGCCTGATCTGCCGACTCACCGGAATGGATGTCGCCAACGCGTCGATGTACGACGGCGCGACGGCGCTGGCCGAGGCGGTCATCATGGCGGCGGACCTGTCGAAACGGCGCGTGATCGTGCTGCCATCCAACCTGCACCCCTCGGCGCGTCAGGTCGTGGAAACCTACCTCGAACCGCTCGACCTACGGATTCGGACCATCGCCGCCGATCCGGCGACCGGCCGCCTCGAGGGAATTTCCTTGACGAACGAGGACGCCTGCCTCGTGGTCCAGCAGCCCAATTTTCATGGAGTCGTCGAGGATCTACGTTCCTTGGCCGATACCGCCCATGCCGCGGGCGCCCTTCTGGTCGCCTCCGTCGATCCCATTTCGCTCGGCTTGCTCGAAACGCCGGGCGCGGCCGGCGCCGACATCGTGGTTGCGGAGGGGCAGGGCCTCGGATGCTTCCCTGCCTTTGGCGGCCCATTGCTCGGTATTTTCGCCTGCCGCAAGGAGTTCGTCCGGCGCATTCCCGGGCGTATCGTCGGCGGAACCATCGACAACCATGGCCGTCGCGCCTACACGATGACCCTGCGGACGCGCGAACAGGATATTCGGCGCGACACGGCGACCAGCAACATCTGCACCAATCAGGCGCTTTTCGCGCTTGCCGCAACCGTGTATTTGGCGACCATGGGGCGCCAAGGGCTCGGCCGAGTTGCCGAACTGTGCCTGCGAAAGGCAAGCTACCTCAAGCAGGCATTGGCGGCGGCCGGCTGCCCCGCCGTGCATGCCGCCCCCACGTTCAAGGAATTCGTGATCCGTTGTCCCGACGATCCGGTCGCGATCAATCGCCGCCTTCTCGACGAAAAGATCATCGGCGGACTTCCCCTTCCGGAGTTGGGAAACGCGATGCTCGTGTGCGTCACCGAGCAACGCACCCGTGAAGAAATCGACCGGTTCGCGCGCATCATGGCGGAGGGGGCGTGACATGGAAACGATGAAGAACGCTTTGGAAGCCACCCTGTTCGAAATGTCCCGCCCGGGACGCGTTGGAGTGTCGATGCCGGCCTCGGATGTTCCCGAAGTTGCGCTGGCCGACCTTTTGCCCGGAGTTCCGCTGCGGGAATCCCTTCCCCTGCCGGAGTTGACCGAGGGGGATGTCATGCGGCATTTCCTCCGCCTTTCGCAACTCAACTACTGCGTGGACAAGGGCTTCTATCCCCTTGGATCGTGCACCATGAAATACAACCCCAAGGTGAACGATCAGGCGGTGTTGATGCCCGGTTTTTCCCGTGTGCATCCCCTGCAACCGGAGGAAACCACCCAAGGGGCCATCGCGGTCCTGTACGAAATGCAGGAAATGCTCAAGTCCATCCTTGGCATGGACGCGGTGAGTTTGCAGCCGGCCGCGGGCGCCCATGGCGAACTCCTCGGCCTCATGCTGATTCGCGCCTACCACGTGCACCGCGGGGAGGCCCATCGGAATCTTGTTTTGGTCCCCACCGCCGCCCACGGCACGAACCCCGCCTCGGCCGCACGTTGCGGCTACAAGACCGTTCCCATCGACACGGACGACCGCGGACTGACGGATATGGCGGATCTCGCGGCGAAGATCGCCGAGCACGGTCCAAACCTCGCGGGAATGATGCTCACCAATCCCAACACGGTGGGCCTGTTCGAGGAGGACATCGTCGCCATCTGCGATGCGGTGCACGCGGCGGGTGGGCTGATGTATTGCGATGGCGCCAACATGAATGCGTTGGTGGGTACCGCCCGCCCCGGGGACATGGGCTTCGACGTGATGCATGTCAACCTGCACAAGACGTTCTCGGTGCCCCACGGCGGTGGTGGACCGGGCTCGGGGCCGGTTGGTGTCAAGGCCATCCTCGAACCCTTCCTTCCGGTCCCGGTCGCAACCCGCCGCGCCAGCGGAACCTATGCGCTGGAATTCGCGCCGGAAAGGCCGCTCTCGATCGTCAAGGTGGGCCCCTATGCTGGAGCGTACCTCGCCATCGTGCGGGCATGGACCTACATCCGTCACTTCGGCCGCGAGCACATCGGCGACATCAGTCGGGATGCGGTGCTCAACGCCAACTACCTGCGCGTCCAACTCGGCCGGACCCTCGAGGTGGCCTACGACCGAACGTGCATGCACGAGGCGGTCTTCTCGTTGCGCGACCTGAAGGCCCGGACCGGCATCAAGGCGCTCGAAGTGGCCAAACGCATCATCGATCACGGCTATCATCCTCCCACGATGTATTTCCCGCTCATCGTTCCGGAGTGCCTGATGATCGAACCCACGGAAACGGAATCGGTGGAGACCATCGACGCGTTCATCGCCGCGGTCGAAGCCATCGTGGCCGAATGCGAAACGGATCCCGAGACGGTGCGTTCCGCGCCGCACACGGCGCCCGTGGGACGCATCGACGAGGCGACCACCGCGCGGCAACTCGACCTATCCTGGCCGGAGTCGCACTGACGTGGTCGTGATCGAGGTCGACTACCCGGCGTCGAAACGGTGTCGACTGGTGCATCCGGAAGGGCACCAAATCGACACCGATGCGCCGCGCGACATTGGCGGGGACGCATCGGCGTTCTCGCCCACCGACATGGTGGCCGGTGCGCTGGCGGCCTGCGTGCTCACCACCATCGGCATGTTCGCGGAACGGCATTCCATCGATCTGGTGGGCATGCGCGCCGTGGTTGGCAAGGAAATGAACGCCACGCCGCGCCGCATCGGTCGGCTGCCCGTCACCGTGCACATGCCCGCGTCCGTTCCCGAGGAAATGCGCCCGGTGCTGGAAAAGGTCGGGCGTACCTGCCCTGTCCACGCGAGCCTACACCCTGAGGTCGACGCGCCGATCACCTACGTTTACAACGACTGAATATCCCGCGGTCCCTAAAACGGCCGCAGGAATTTGACCGTCAGTCGCGTGCGCGTCGACGAAGCATTCGGGTCGCCAAGCACGACGAACCAATCCGTGCCTCCGCGGGTTCGATGTCCATAGGCCGCGTAGAAGTTTGTTCCGGATTGCCCACCCACGTTCGCCGCGTTGCCGGTCCCGTCTTGGCTCACCAGTCGCAGCGAC
>JBJTRZ010000106.1:0-3237 GCA_046076415.1 Armatimonadota bacterium | reverse complement strand
GCCTCGATCGCCGACAAACTCGCCGTGGTGCGGTCGATGAAGACCAAGCCCAACGAGCACTTTCAGGCGATCGACCTGCTCCAGCGCGGTGCGGAGCCGCGGCAACCGTTCATTCGGCCGACCATCGGGTCGGTGCTCGGTCAGGCGCTCGGGCATCTCGACAGCGCCATCCCCAACTTCGTCCTGCTCGACCCGTGCCCGGAAGGCAACGAATTCAAGGCGTTCAAGGAAGGCAACTGGGCGGGTTGGCTCGGTGCGGAATACGGCCCGGTCCGGGTGGGCGGCGAGTTCAAGCTGCGCAATGTGGATCGAATCGCCGATGTCGCCACCGACGATTTCGAACAGCGGGAGGCGCTGCGGCGGTTCCTCACGCGCAAGTTCGAGAACGACCGGGCGAGCGCCGCGGCGGGTTCGGCGAACGCGGCGTATTCGCGGGTCAAGGGGTTGATGCAGAGCGCGCCTTTGTTCGACATTGAAAAGTTGGATCCCAAGGATCGGGAGCGGTACGGCCCGGGCACTTTCGGATTGCACACGCTGCTCGCCCGCAATCTGGTCGAAAACGGCGCACCGTTCGTGATGGTGGCCAACGGCATGCCGTGGGACTGCCACGTGCTCCATCACGAGATCTACCAAATGCTTGTGCCCGAACTGGACCGAACCATCCACAATCTGATCACCGACCTCGATCGCCGCGGGATGCTCGACAACACGTTGGTGGTGATGATGGGAGAGTTTGGTCGGACGCCGTGGATGAATCCGGCGCGTGGTCGCGACCACTATCCCGACGCGTGGAGCATGGCGATGGCCGGGTGCGGCATCAAGCCTGGCGTGGTGGTGGGCGCCACCGACGCCGATGGCGTGGATGTCGACGGCAAGGCGTTCAACGAGAAGAATCTGTTCGCCACCCTCTTCACCGCGCTCGGGATCGATCCGTACGCCCAGTACGAACAAAAGGATCTGGCCACGTTCTTCCGCGTCGAGGAGAAGGCCGAGCCGATCCGGGAGGTGCTGCGATGAACCTGGCAGCCCGCACCTGGCGGAAAGTCCACACGCGCACCGTGCCCGCGGGCGTGTTGGCGATGGACGTGCATCCCGACGGCAAGACGGCGTACGTGGCGTGCATGGACAAGGGGGTTTGGGCCGTGCCGATCGCCGGCGGCGACCCCCGTCCGATCGCGCGCCACGGCAGCTGGGCCAGCGGCGTGCGCTACGTGCCGGTCCTCGACCGGATTGTTTCCGCCGCCTACGACGGCACGTTGATCTGGTCCCGCCCCGACGGCACCACCGAGCGCACCGTGCAGGCCCATGCGTTCTGGTCGTGGCGGATGCGCGTGTCGCCCGACGGCAAGGTGGTCGGTTCGGCCACCGGACAATATTTGGCCGGGGGCGAGAAATACGAGCCCAGGAAAGGGTCTGAGCCGGGCGTGCGCCTTTTGGATGCGGCGACGGGGCAACCCTTGCGCGACTTCGAAATGGGGCCGCCGGTCCAGTCGATCGCGTTCTCGCCCGACAGCCGGCATGTGGCCGCGGCGAACCTGATGGGCGACATTCGGGTCTGGGAAATCGCCACCGGAAAATGCTTGGCGGATTGGCGCACCCCCGACTTCACGTGCTGGGGCATCATCAAGAGCCACCATTACATCGGGGGCATCTACGACCTGATGTTCTCCGCCGACGGACGCGAACTGATGGCCTGCGGCATGGGGCCGATGGTCGATCCGATGGCGGGCGACGGCGTGCAGCTGTGGCAGCGCTACGCGTGGACCGAGCCTTCGGCGCCGCGGGTGGCGCGAATACGCGAGTCCGACGCGGGCGGGGGGCTGATGGAGTCCTTGGCCGGGCATCCGGGGAGCGGGGTGTTCGCGATGGCCGGTCGGTTGGTGAAGGGAAAGTGGAACGCAGCCCTGTTCGACACGGCCACGGGCGCGCTGTGCGATCAGGCGGACACGAAGTTCCGCATCACGGACGCGCGGTGGATCGACGGCGGCGCGAAACTCGTGTTCGCGGGACTGCACACGCAGTCGTCGAAGCGCGTCGACGGCAAGTTCCCCGACTACGGCCACATGGCGGTGTTCGAACTCGTCTGAAGCGAGTTGGCGGTGGTCGGGTCCCCGGTGACGGCGATTCGGCTCGGCACGCGGGGTGCTATACTCGCTTCACGATGCGACGGAGCGCGAACGGGGATTTTCGAGGGGTTTGGACGGCCGGGTTGGCGCTTGCCGCCACGGTCGTGGCGAGCGTGGTTGCGTGCGCGGATCCGCCGCCGCGTCCGACGGCCAAAGGTGCGGCGAAGCCGCCCAAGGCGACTCCCGCGCAAATCGAATCGTTCGAACGCAAGGTTCGCCCTTTGTTGCTGGCAAAGTGCGTGGCCTGCCACAATCAGGACACGGTGCTCGGGGGCGTGCGTCTCGACCGCGCGATCGATGCGCCCACCGCGTCGAAGCTGATCGAAGCGGTGAACTACGACGGCAAGGTGAAGATGCCGCCGTCGGGCAAATTGCCCGAACCGGAGCGCGCGGTGCTGGCGCAGTGGGTGGCCGCCGGCGCCCCGTGGCCGACCGCCGCCGCCGCGGTCGCCAAGTCCGAGGACTTCGCCACCCGTGCGCGGAGCCATTGGGCATTCCAGCCGTTGCGCCGGCCGGCGGTGCCCAAGGTGCGCGACGCGAAATGGGGACGCACGCCCATCGATGCGTTCGTGAAGGCCAAACTCGAGGCCAACGGTTTGGCGCCGGCGCCCACCGCCGATCGGCGCACGTTGATACGACGCGCCAGCTACGACCTGACCGGACTGCCCCCCTCGCCGGAAGAGGTCGAGGCGTTCGTGTCCGACACCGCGCCCGATGCGTGGTAGAAGGTGGTGGATCGCCTCCTTGCGTCGCCGCAGTACGGGGAAAAATGGGGGCGCCACTGGCTCGATCTGGTGCGCTTCGCGGAGACGAATTCCTACGAGCGCGACAATCCCAAGCCGCATCCCTGGCGTTTCCGGGATTACGTGATCCGCAGCTTCAACGCCGACAAGCCGTTCGATCGGTTCGTTCGGGAGCAACTTGCCGGGGACGAAATGCCCGATGGCGGGGCGGATGGTTTGATCGCGACGGGTTTCTACCGGCTCGGGATTTGGGACGACGAACCTTCGGATGCGGAACTGGCCCGCTACGACGGGCTCGACGACATCGTGACCACGGTGGGCCAGACCATGCTCGGGCTCACGCTCGATTGCGCCCGCTGCCACAACCA
>JBJTRZ010000105.1:0-7040 GCA_046076415.1 Armatimonadota bacterium | reverse complement strand
CCTTGCCGCCGCGACGGCCGGGTGCGCTCCGCGCGTCGCGCCCCCGCCGACCGCGACCGCCACGGTCGCGTTCGAGGAATCCGCCTCCGCCGCGGGAATCACCCACCGGTGGACCCCTCCCGGCACGCCTCCGCTCAACATTCTCCAGACCATCGGCAACGGCGTGGCGCTCTTCGATCAGGACGGCGACGGCAACCTCGACCTTTTGTGCGTCGGCCCGAAGCCCGCGCTGTACCGCGGCGATGGCAAGGGCCGATTCACCGATGCCACCCAAACGTCGGGGCTCGCGAAAATCCAAGGCTATTTCCTCGGTTGCGCCACCGGGGATGTCGACAACGACGGCGGGACCGACGTGCTCCTCACCGGATACGGCGAGGGTCGACTGCTCCGCTCGGTGGGCGGCAAATTCGTCGACATCACCCCCGGCAGCGGCGTGCCCCGACTCCGCTGGGGAACTTCGGCCGCTTTCGCCGACATCGACGGCGACGGTGATCTCGACGTTTACATCGGCAACTACGCCGAATTCGGCCCCAAGACGGTGCCGCAACTCTGCCTAGCCCACGGCATCCGCACGTCCTGTGGTCCCAAGGAGTACAAACCGGTCAAGGGCGTGTTGCTCCTCGGCGATGGCAAGGGCCGTTTCACCGATGTCACGAAAGCGTGGAACGCGGCGGATATCTCCGGCAAGACCCTCGGGGTGGCGTTCGCCGACATCGACGGCACCGGTAAGCCGAGCTTGATGCTCGCCAACGACGAGATGCCGGGGGACCTGCTCCACAACCTGGGCGGTCGTTTCGACAATATCGCCTCCGTGGCCGGCGTCGCCTACGACGGCGCGGGCAATCTGCACGGGGGAATGGGCACCGACTGGGGCGATGTGGACGGCGACGGTCTTTTCGATGTGTTCGTGGCGACCTACCAAAACGAGGTGAAGAACCTGTACCGAAATGGTGGAGACTTGATTTTCACCGACCGTTCCACCGAATCGGGCCTCTCTCCCGTCGTGCCGATGGTGTCCTTCGGATCCAAGTTCGTCGACATCGACAACGACGGCGACCTCGACCTGGCGGTGGCCAACGGCCATGTCCAGGACAACATCGAAAAGGTCGATCGCTCCACCACGTACCGGCAGCCGACGCAGTTGTTCCTCAACGATGGCAAGGGGAACTACTCGGATGTGTCCTCGTCCTTGGGCGAACCGGGGCGGGCCCCCATCGTCGGCCGCGGGCTCGCCACCGGCGATATCGACAACGACGGTCTCCTCGATATGGTCGTGGTGGACAGCGACGGGCATCCGCTGGTGCTGCGGAATCGGTCACGCGGGGCGGGACATTGGATCGGTTTGGATCTCCGTCAACCCAAGGGCGGCCCAAGCGACGCCACGGGAGTGCGGATCGAGGCCAGCGTGAACGGCAAACGCATCGTTCGGCACGTGCACAGCGACGGTTCCTACCTTTCCGCGTCGGACCGCCGCGTGGTGATCGGGCTCGGCTCGGCGACCAAGGCGGACGCGATCGTGGCGACGTGGTCGGATGGATCGAAGGAAACATTGCCGGCCCTCGCGGCCGATCGGTACTGGGTGGTGGAGCGCGGCTCCGCGCCGCGCTGAGGGCCGTCAGGGCGCGGTGGGAAGATCGCCGCGGATGCGTTTGGCGGCGGCGATGCCGTCCGTGGCTTCCTGGTCGCCGGGCGCCACGCGCAGCACCTCGCTCCATTCGATGATCGCGCGCGGAATGCGATTGTGGCGCATGCAGTGGCGCGCCAATTCGCGGTGGATGCCGGGCTCGTCGCGGCGCTGGCCCGCGGCGGTCACCAGGCGGTGGTATTCGTTGGAGATATCCTGATCGCGCCGCGCCTCGTCGAGCAGGGTCCTGCCGCGCGCGCGATCGCCGGTGCGTGCGAGCAGCGTGCCCAAGGTGATGCGCAGTTTCCCGAAATCGGGCTGCAGTCGGTAGGTCTCGTTCCAGAGCGAGAGGGCGCCTTCGGTATCGCCTTTGAGTTGCTTGGCCTTGCCGAGGAGGAAGCGTGCTTCCGGGCTGTTGGGGGCGGCCTCGAGGTACCGGTTGGCATCGGCGAGGGCGGTTTCGAGTTCGGCGGGATCCCGTTGGTTGGACGCCTCGAGGCGTTGGAGTCGGCAGTCCGCGATCGCGGCCAGAATGGCGGCGTCCTGTTCGGCGGCGGTGGCTTGGAGGAGAATCTCGAGGGCTTCGGCGAAGCGCTTCTGGGCCATCAGGTTGCGCGAGAGCAGGAGCCGGATGCGCCAGTCGCCGGGGCGGAGGCGGTCGGCGGTGCGCAGTTCCTTTTCCGCGTCGGGGAGGCCACCCACCTGATCGAGCACGAGGGCCTGGGCGAGGTGGGGTTCCGCGGATTCGGGGGCGCGGCGAACGGCCTCCTTCACATGGGATTGGCAATCCTTCTGCCATCCGAGCAGGGCTTCGAGGAATGCGACCCGGATGAGGGCATCCACGGATTCGGGCTCGAGGGAGCGCGCCTTTTCGGCGAGGATCAGGGCGCGATCCTGCCATCCGATGCGTTCGTACAGCGACGACAGGGCGGCGGCGAGGGCCGCGTCCTTGGCGAGTGCCGGATCCGCACCGGACTCGCGTTCGATTTCCTGCAGGAGTTTGGCGGCGCGTGCGGACTCTCCGCGGGAGAGGAACGACCGCGCGGCTTCGAGGCGGGTTTCGAGGCCCTTGGGATCCGTGGCCAACCGATCGTCGATGCGCCGGATTTCGCCGGCCCGATCCTTGATGGCTTGGAGTCGATTTTCCTGTCGCGCGGCGGCTTCGCGGGCGCGTTCGAGTTCGCGCCATTGCCGTTGCTGCCACGGAATGGAGGCCACTCCGATCACGACGACCGCCACGAGCAGGGGCACGGCAAAGGACCGGCCTTTCGCCTTGGGCGAAGGGCCTGTCCCGGGTTACACGCGCGAGTCGCGGGGACTCAAGCGCGAACCTGCCTCACCGGGTGGTCGGCGCTCCGGGGGCTCCCATCGGGGCTCCCATCGGTCGTCCACCACCAGCGCCCTGCGGAGGCATGCGCTGCGCCCGCATGGCGTCCCTCTGCGCCTGGCTCGGGGTTGCGCCCGGCGCCATCATGTCGCCACCGGCCGAAGCCGTGCCCGCGCCACCGTCGCCTTTGGAGCAACCGACGGCGAGGAGTGCGGCGAACAGCGCCGCCAGGAGGAGGAAGCGAGGTTGGATCCGCATTGTCAGCGCACTCCGTACAGGCTGGCCCTCACGTTGGCCGCCTGGAGGAACTTGGCATGTCCATCGGCGAAGCCGATGTTCGAGCCCTTCTGGTGCAGAGAGCTGGATTCATCCCACTGCACCGGGAACTGACCGGAACCAGCCGGGAGGCCGGAGCAGGCGTTGCCGTAGTAGTTCGGGATGCGTCCGTCGGTCTTGGCCCACGAGGCGCGCGGGATGCGGAAGTTGGCGCGAACGTCGCCCGCCGGCCGGCCGGCGTTCTCCCAGTTCGCCCAGTCGCCGTAGCAGTCCCACGACGTCAGGGCGGAGATGCAGTCGCCGAGGAGCATGGTGTCCGCGGGGGACGCCTGCGCGGCGAGCGCCGGGTAGGAGTAGGTCAGCGGCTCGTTGGCGCCGTACGACAGGTACTCGTTGTCGAGGATCGGCAGGCGGCCGAGGGGCTGGGTGCCGGTGCTGTCGTAGATGAACCAGCCGTTTTCACGGAAGCGAACCCGGGTCGTGGCGGACGGGCAGGCGTAGACCTTGCCGTTCTTCACGTAGGGGTAGATCGCGTAGTACCAGATGGTGGTGGCGTTGTTCGGGCTCGGGGAACCCTTGTCACCCCAGGAGGTGGAGAAGTTCTGGTCCCAGCGCCATTCCGGGAAGGTCTCGTCGTAGTCCTGCGCATACATCGCCATGCCCAAGGTGAGCTGCTTGATGTTGGAAAGGCAGGAGGCCGCGCGGGCCTTCTCGCGAGCTTGGGCGAACACCGGGAACAGGATCGCCGCAAGGATGGCAATGATGGCGATAACCACGAGGAGTTCGATCAGGGTGAAGCCCTGATTACGGGAACGAAGAGTCATAATCTCAATCCCACGGCGCCACGTCGCGGATGTCCGAGGCGATACTCGGCCGTACCGACAATGGCAGGTGGAATATTCTACCCATGATCTTGCATCCGGACAAGCCGATGGCCGCGCCCGACCAGCGAGGGTTCCAATCCGGCGCCCCCACCATCACGCCAACCCGTCCCAGAGGCCCGGTCGATGCGGAAACAGCGCACGCGCATTGCCGTGGAAGAGCGAAGGAACCAGGTCGAGCGCTTCCTCCTCGCGAAGCCAATCCGCCGACACCAAATCCGACAATGCCCGCGCCATGCCGCGCCGGGCGATGGACGCGTGCCCGACCACGCACTCGACCGTGAAGTAATCCCCGCCGAAGGGCAGGAGTTTGTTGGAGGGAACCGTGGTCAGGAATTCGCGCACGAAACGCACGCAGGCTTCCGGATCGATGATCCAGGTCCAGCACAAATCCATCCAAACATTGGGAAAATGCTTCGCCAGCGCCAGATACTCGTCCTGGTACGGCCAGCCGATGTGCATGAGCACGAACCGCGTGTCCGGGAACTCGCGCAGCAGCGGCGCCAGATCCGCCGCATTGGCGGCGACACGCCCGAGGGGCATCCGCCCCGAACCCGCGTGGTAGCCCGTATGCAACTTGACCGGCAGCCCATTGCGGGTGGCCGCGGCGAGGCAGTGCCGGAACAAGTGACTCTGCAACGCCTCGCGGTCCGCGGGATCCACCGGCCGCCCGGCCACGATCGCTTCGAACGTGCGCTCCGCCACGCGCGGGTCGGCGGCCGGAAACGACAATCCGCGCACATAGGCGATCTGGTTCTTCGCGGCGATCGCCCGCGGTGCCCAGATGTCGAAGCACCGGTCGATCCAGTCCAACCATCCATCGAGTCGATCCGCGGCGGCGCCCGTGTCGCGCAGCACCGCGTCGCGGTCGGGCGTCGTGAACGCCAGGAAGGAGATGTCCTGGGCGAGCAGATCCGGGGCGGCGGTATCCGGGAAAATGTGCTCGAGGCTGTTGACCTGCGCGTGGACCAGACCGGCGTCCCCGCGCAGGATTTGCCGGTAGAAGCCGGGGCGCACGCGATCCGCGAACTTTTCGGCGATGCGCGGAATCGACTCCCGCGTGAAATCGTCCTCGCCGTAGAGGATGCGGATGGTCTCCCGCACCGCCCGGCCGTAGCCCGTGTGGCGCGCCGCCGGCCAAACGGCCATGAGCAGCGCCGCCTTCGTGTCGCGGGAGGTCTCCGGATCGAAGAAGCGCGCGCGATCGGCCGCGGTCCACCCCGCCGCCAGCAAATCGTCCACCGTGTAATGGTGCAGCAGATCCGCCCAGTCGCCCGAGGGGAAGAAATGGCGTGCCCGCCCCTCGAGGCGGGTGCGCTCCTCCACCAAGTGCTCGTGGGTATCCACCAGCGGGGTGGTCGCGCACGCGGCAAGCAGTCGTGGGTTCATGAAACGATTTCCGTTCCCGGCAGGCTGCGGATGGTCTTCGGCACCGCGCAGCCGGTGTCCCCGTGGCGCGCCGCCTGGCAAGGGGTTCCCGATTTCGATTACGGCATCGGGTTTGGCCGGACGTAGCTGTACAGGAAATCCGGCACCGCGTCGCGCCGCGCATTGTCGTGCTGCTTGCACGCGCGGTTCAGCAGCCATCGCGCCGGGGTTTGCTTTTCCGCGGGCAACGCTTTGCAGAGGCCGAAGAGTGCGGAGACCGCATCCGAATAGGGTCCGTAGGCGTTGCCGATGTTCGAATCCTGCCACTTGGCGGCGATTCGGCGCACCAGGGACTCGACCACCCGCGCGGCGGAGGAGCCGGAGTATTCGTACCGATCCACGAACGCGGCCCAGCTGGCTTGGGTGGGCGGATTGGCGAGGAGTTTGTTCACATGCTCGTCGAGGGGCGCCGCGAGCATCCGCTGGACCGCACCATGTTGCACGCCCACCAGGTGGGTTTTGTTCGTCCCTTTCGCCGTGATGTTGATCACGCGAATTTTCCCCTGCGTGAGCTCGTCGAGCAGGTCGTATTCCTCCGGGTCCAGCACGCCGTCCTCGAGCACGATCGCCACTATCTCCTTGGCGGAGGCTTCGGTGAATCCATTGGGCGCGGTGCGATGCGTGTCCTCGATCATGGCGAAGACGCGCGGATCGGCGACGGCTCGGGAGTTGTTTCCGCCGGTCGCGCGGTTTTCCGCGCTGGCCTCGACCCTGAGGGAGCCGGAGCCCGCACCGCCTTGGGCGAGGGCAGTTCCCGCGCAGAGCAGGATGGCGAACACGGCGGCGATGGTGCATCGGTTCATGGGAGTTTTCCTAGCCGGGAGGGAGAGCCTTCCCACAGCATTATGTCGGCATTTCGGGGCAGGCGTGCGCAGGAGCGGGGTAAACGTTCACGCCCGACGTTGTTATAATCGCGGTTGGGGATACGCCATGCCAATCTACACGTCCGTCGTAGGCTCTTACCGTCACGAACGCGATACCTACGAGACCCTGGGACGATTCGACCACCCCGACCTGCATCTGTGGCCCGCTTTGACCCGACTCGGATGCAATGAAATCGATCTGCTTTTGGCCGAAGCGACCATCGGTTTGTTCGCCATCGAGATGAAGGCCCATTCCCTCGCGGACATCGTGCAGTTTGGGTGCAACGAGTGGCAACTGCGCCATGAGGAAAAGCCGTCCCGAAGTCCGGTACTGCAATCGTCGCGGGCCGCCCAGCAGCTGGCGCAGGGCCTCAGGGAACGCGGGGCGCGGGCGCATTGGATCTGCGCGACGGTGCTTTGGTCCCGAATAGATCGCGGGGCATGGGAATCCCATTTCGCACGCAATCGCCGGTCGATCGAACTCGCCGCGGGCATGTTGTTCCGCGACGACATCGAGTCGGGACCGGGCATTTTCCGAGAAGCCCTGAAACGGGTGCGACGGTCGCCCTGCGTGCGCGGAGGGCATCCGCCCATGGCGTTGCCCGAGGCGGAAATCGACGAACTGGTGGCCCTGCTGGCGG
>JBJTRZ010000104.1:0-6418 GCA_046076415.1 Armatimonadota bacterium | reverse complement strand
GCCGGCGCGCTCGCCGTTTCGGCGCTGCTCGAGCGGGGCTCGCTCGGCCAAGGGCAGACCCAATTCGGTGGATCCGTCTTCGGCATTACCGCCGATCCGCAGGCGGTCGGGGCACGAGCGGACGCCACGATCGATTTTCCTTCCACGCGCATACGCTGGGAGGCGAACGCGATGCGCCTACTGACGGGCTCGGCCAGCGCCACCTATCTTGCCGGGGATTCCGTGATGGACGTGGAGCGCACGCTGGGCGGAGGAAAGTCCATTTGGATGGGGCGACGTCGTTTCGCGGACGGTCCGGCGTTGGCCAACTTCCTGAACGGGCAACTGTTGGCGAATCGCTACAGCGGACTTGGGTACCGTGCCGTGGACGGCGGTTCCGCCGTTGAATTCGGCTGGCTGGCCGATGCGAACGCGGATGCCGTATCGAATCAAGCCGGCGGCTACGCCTCGGTGCAACGTGCGCTGGGTCCCGGCCGCATCGGCGCGCGCATGCTCGGCACCCGCGGCTTGAGGCCGGGCACCGGGGTTACGGCCAGCGGCGCGTATCCCTTGGTATCGGGAAGCATCGACGGCTATTTCGAAGTCGGACGCGGACCGGATGGCGCCACGTTGTCGACGGTGGGTGCGTACTTCCCCGGCATCTTTCAGTCGTCGGACACCGACGTGTTCGTCGAATACGGGCGCCATTCCGGGGTCGGCAAAGGCGTTCATCTGAACGCAAGCCGCAGTCTGCCCAACGGCACAACGCTGCGCGCGTTCGCCACGCTGGGCCGTGATGGCTTGGATCGATCCCTCGCAGGCGGTGGATTGGCCTTCCTCCAACGATTCGGAACGCGTTAGGAATCCGCCAAAGTCCGCACGACGCAATCGACCAACGCGTCCACGCTCGCCTTTTCGGCCACCGCGTCCGGAACCCGCAGCAGTTCCTCGCAGGTCGCGGCGGTGATGGGTCCGATGGCGACCAGTCGTGTTTTTGCCGGGATCTCGGACGCAGGAATGTCCTCGGCGAACCAGCGGACGGTATTCGACGACGCGAAGGTTAACGCATCGACTTCCCCGGATCGAAAGGCTTCGAGCAGGGGACCCGTTTCGGCCTGCGTGCGTTGTTGTCGGTACGCTTCCACGGTTTCGACGGCAGCCCCCCGTTCGCGCAGGTTTTCGGCGAGGGAGTTTCCCGCCTCGGCGGCCTGCGGAATCAACACGCGGGCGTCCTCCGGATTCGGCAACTCTCGTCCCAGCGACGAAGCGAGGGTTTGCGATGCCGTGAAATCGGGGCGAACTCCAAAACGAGCGAGTGCGGTTCCGGTTGCTTCTCCGACGACCGCGCACCGAACTCCCGCGAGCGCCCGGGCATCGCGGCCGACCGACGCAAGGCATTGAAAGAACCGCTCCACGGCATTACCACTCGTGAAGCAGATCCAGTTGAAGTCTCCGAGACGGCCAACGGCGGCGATCAAGGCCGCCCCATCGTCGGCCGGCGCCGCAACCGAGAACACCGGGTGTTCGATGACATCGGCTCCGAGCGAGCGCAGGGCGGAGGAAAGTTCGGAGGCCTGGTCCCGAGCCCTGGTGACTACCACGGTTTTGCCGAAAAGCGGGCGCGAATCAAACCAACGCAACTTCTCTCGAAATCGCACCACGTCGCCGACCACGGTAACCGCAGGAGCCGTGAGGCCCGCCGCCCGCACATCATCGACGATCGTGGCCAAGGTTCCACACACGGTCCTCTGGCGGGGCCAAGTCCCCCATTGAACGAGCGCGACCGGAGTGGACTCCGCGCGGCCATTGCGCACGAGTTCGTCACGAATGTTCGCGAGGTTCTCGACCCCCATCAGAAATACAAGGGTGTCGGCCGCATGGGCGATCCGGTCCCATCGTCGCCTTTGTTCGCCGGCACCCGCCGCACGCGATCCGCTTTCCCGGCGGTCGTCACGCTCGTGTCCCGTGATAACCGCGAAACTCGAGGATGCGTCGCGGTGGGTGATGGGGATGCCCGCGTAGGCGAGGGCGGCGATCGCCGAAGTTACCCCGGGAATGAAGACGAACGGAATACCGCGCTCACGCAAGTACTCGGCCTCTTCCGCCCCACGGCCGAACACCAGCGGATCGCCGCCCTTCAGCCGCACAACCGTGCGTCCGGCGAGGGCCTGCTCGGCCATCAACGCGTTCGTGTCTTCTTGGCGAACGTAATGCCGCGCGGATTCCTTGCCCACGAAGAAACGTTGGGCGGTTTCCGGAGCCAGCGCAAGCAATGCGGGATGCGCGAGACGATCGTGGAACACAACATCGGCCCGCGCCAAGGCGTCACGCCCTGCGCTGGTAAGCAAACCCGGATCGCCGGGTCCCGCGCCCACCAAATAAACGGTACCTGTCACGGCCCATTGTACCTTCCGAGGGAGTCGGGAACCGTGTTCGACGCATGCCACCATCGTTCTTAGCAGGAGTGTCGAGGGAGCAGGCACCGCACCTGCGCGCGCGAGCCGTTCGGAACCGTCCTGTGTGCCGTAGCCGGACGGGCAAAACGATCTTGAAGGCGCTCCGCCCCCAATGCGTGTCGTTTCGTGGTCCGACGCGATACGGCACCCGCAACCACATCCCGTCCGTACCCGGGCCCTACGACCTCCAACCAGGTTTGCCTGCCCGCGGAGACGGGTCTCGATACGGAAACGACGATTTTGCGGCACCGCCGGCCCGAATTTGCATCCCGTGCGGACACCTCCCAGGGCGCCGACGACTTGGCTTGGTCGAACACCAACGTGTACGAATGCAAAATGCCCGCAATGGCGGAGGTGGTTTCGCCCAACAAAGATGCGGTTTGCGGGTTGACCATCGATCGGGAAACGGCAGGTGCTCGTCGCGCGGAGACGGCGTTCGCGGATATGTCGAACCCGAACCGCTTCGGGATCCCTCCTCAGGTTGGTGCCGCGCATCCCCCTTCGAAACGATGGTTATCCCAGAGTCACAAAGTGCGGCATGGCGCGTCGGGGTCGGAGGCGACCCCAATATGGGCCATAGGTCCCATGCCCGATCTCGAGTGGATCGGTTAGGATGTGATCATGGATTCGACGCTTTCCGAAGACGCCGTCATCGATCATCAGCTCACCTCCGGTCGCACCGGTTGGCCGGAAATGACCGTGGCCTCCTCGCATTTGCGCAGCGACGAAGCACGGATCGAGGAATTCTTCCTCGAGAGCTACCTGCGATATTTCCAGAATGCCGAGGCGAAGCGCCGTTGGAGCATCGACCACGATATTCCTTGGGACCGCACCAACCCCGAGTCCTCGGAAACGACCGCCTTGATCGTCGAGTCGTTTTCGGCGGTCGAGATGTTCCTTCCCGACTACACCCATAAGATTATGGAATTGGTCCGACGTTCCCGCGGGCGAGCCTGGTTCCAAGCAAATTGGGGTTACGAGGAATCCAAGCACTCCATGGTGCTTGATCGGTGGTTGGTTGCCTCCGGCAAACGGACCGAGGAGCAGCTCGAGGAATTCGAGCGGCAACTTCTGGGAGCGGAGTGGAATCTTCCGTTCGAGAGCGCCCGGCAGATGATCATCTATACGATGGTCCAGGAGCTCGCGACCGGGGTGAACTACACGAACCTGCGACGTCGTGCGGAGGAGGAGGGCGATGAATGCCTCTCCAAGGTGTTGCGGTGGGTTTCCGCCGACGAATCGGCGCACTACAACTTTTTCCGCCGGGGCGTGAAGGCCTACATGGAGGTTCAGCCCGAGGAAACGGTCCGCGACATCAAATATGTCTTCGACCATTTCACGATGCCGGCGCACGCATTGATTCCGGAATGGGACGAACGCGGACGGATCATCGAGGAAGCCGGGGTCTACGGCCCTCGCGTCTATTTGGCCAAAATCCGACGCCCGATCATCGAGGATCTAGCGCTGACGCGGGAGCAACTCAAAGGGACCGGACTTTCCGACGACGAGGTCGCGGCCATTGCGGACCGTTCCGAGGAACGTGCCGCCGACGCCGCCCGCGCGCGGTACGGCCGTTCCTACTCCATCGCAAACGCGTGACGAAACGGGGCGGTCGGCCGGGGTTCGACGCTTGACATCCTCTACGTTTGTCCGGAGCATCGTTCACCCGGCGAAATGGGTAACACTTGGTCGGCAGTTCAGTGCGTAAATCGTAGGTCGGAACCTCGCATCCGAGCCCGCCGCAAGGTGAAACCACCCTCGGCCTGCTTAGGAACGTCGGAATTGCGCCGCCAACGGAATGGCGCGTCCACTTCGGTGGGCATCGATGGGCAGGGGCGGACATGGCCCGGCACGCGATCGGCGCGGAATCGAATCATCGCGGCCCACGCCCGGCAACGCCCTCCCAACACTCCGGTCCTCGGCCCGTGCCCCTGCAGGGGGACGTTGGGGTAAAAGCGCCCGAAACAGGCCCCGGGCCCGTGGTTGGTTTTCGCCGTTCATTGCCGGTCGACCAACCCACCGAAAAGCGGACCCGCTCAGGCAGTTCGACCGAGACATTGGTCGAGCTCTCCCCGAAGTCCGTCCGAGCTCGGCCCGCCAATACCGTCGCGTTGCCATGCCATAAAGCTCCGTGGCTGCCAATGACCGCCCGTGCGATTTTGAATTCGGAGCCCCGAAAGCCGCCTCGCCCGCCGCGGTTCCAGACCCACAAAAGGCATCCGTGATCGCCAATGTTCCCGCGCCGCAGTTTCCGGGTTTCCGCTTTATCGACGTTCCCCTCGTTCACCGTGCCGTCGCCGATTTCGCGCACACTTTCCCCCATCCCCTCCAAGATCCGTTACCGGCAAAGGTATTGGTTTTCGCGAGCCGGGATACCGGATTTCAGGGGATGCCGTTTCCGCGCCGTTCGAGGCACGGTAAAGAGTGCGCGGAGTTCGCACTTGTGACGGACGTCCGGAAAGGATTCATCATGACTTCGCATCCTAGATTCTTGGCAGCGGTGGTTGCCCTCGTGGCCCTCGGACTCTCGGCACCCCGTGCCGCGCACGCCGATGAGATTTTCTCCAATCTCGGCGCTCCCAGACCTGGTTTCGGCGGATTGGCGATTGAACGCAATCAGGAAATTGCGCAGGACTTCGTGACCGGCCCGAATTCCTACAGCAACATCGTCTTTCAGGGACGGTTCCAATACTCGTCGGGAACGAATGGCTTGACGCTGCGTCTGCACAGGGGGGGGTCGCTCCTGCCGGATGATTTGCAGATCCTTGCGATTTCACCGTCCCTACTGGCTCCAGATACCACGGACATAGTCACCTGGGTCCTCGACCCCTCCGTCACTTTGGAAGCCAACTCCACCTACTGGTTTTCCGCAGGCGCGACCTCCGAGAATGGACTCCATCGCTGGGAATGGAACAACATCGGAGACGACGGCTCCGCAATCCGGCTGGGGGGTCAGGACTGGTTCTCGAGTGACAATGAGCCGTTCAAGGCAGCCTCTGCTTTTCGAGTGACGGGCACCCTAGTTCCGGCCACAGGCTCGGAGGTTCCGGAACCGTCGGAGTGGGCCGCAATTGGTATCCTCGGAAGCGGCTTGGTCGGTCTGATCGCCCGAAAACGGCGAAAGAACTGAGAGCGGCTTGCCCTTCCCCGGCAGTCGCGATATATTGCTCTTTGCGACGCGGGGTGGAGCAGTTGGTAGCTCGTTGGGCTCATAACCCAAAGGTCGGAGGTTCGAGTCCTCCCCCCGCACCCAAGTACCCCACCGGATTCTCCGGTGGGGTTTTTCATTGCTCCGACCGATATTCGAGCCCGAGCAACCCGAGCCATTCCTCGCGGTCGACTCCGCGCACATAGCCCGAATGGAACGCCTCGAGGTGGATCTGATCCTGCACGGGGACCGCCACCGCCTCCTCCGGAGTCATTCGTTTGAGGATTTCCGCGTAGGCATGTTCCAGCAAGCGGTATCCCGATGTGGGGCTCCGGTGCATCCGCGAATGCGGCTCGATCACGCGTTGATGCACCAACTCCGCATCGACCGCGTCGGCAAAGCCTTCCAATGCCGCAAGCCGATCCCCCATCGTTGCCGCTTGGGCGAAAACCGCTTCCAGCAACGTCTCGATCGCGGCGCGCATGGAGGAGAGGCGGGGCACGAAGGCAACGAGCCACTTGTCGTACGGAAAATAGACGCGATCGATCAGGAACGCCAATTGGAGCGAGCAGCGCAGCGCATAACCAAAGCGCGTGGCCGCGTAGAACGGATCGTCGCGCAGCAGCGCCCTTTGCAATGCATAGGTGCCCATTCCCGAGGCGACCCTGCACCAATGGGCGATGCGCCGTAGCCTGACCCGCTCGGGCCAATGCGGTTCGAACGCGTTGCGCACCGCGGCGAACGCTCCCGAGTCTTCGCGCCAGATCTGGCCGTGCACGACATGCACGACATCCTCTTCGGGTACCGACATCCATTCGCGGAAGTTCGCCGGGGG
>JBJTRZ010000103.1:0-3278 GCA_046076415.1 Armatimonadota bacterium | reverse complement strand
GGGTAGGGGCCGGCCACGAGGAACCCCGTGGCGCTCGTGGCGTCGTAGTCGCCGGGCTTCAACAGGTCGCCGGCCAGCTGCAGCCGCAGGAAGGCGTCGTACGGCAGGTCGTCGTTGAACGCGCGGATGACGAAGTCGCGGTAGGTGTGGGCGTGGGGACGGTCGTAGTCCTGCTCGTAGCCGTGGCTCTCGGCGAAGCGGGCCAGGTCGAGCCAGTGACGGGCCCACTTCTCGCCGTAGCGGGGCGACGCCAGCAGGCGGTCCACCACCCGTTCGAGGGCGCCCGGCTTCGTGTCGGCAAGGAAGGCATCGACCTCCTCGGGGCCGGGAGGCATGCCGGTCAGGTCGAAGGAGAGGCGCCGCAGGAGGGTGCGCCGGTCGGCGGCCGGGGCGAAGTCGAGTCCGTTGGCGCGCAGGCTGGTGGCCACGAGGGAGTCGATGGAAGATTGCGGGGCGGGACGCAGGGGCTGGAAGGCCCAGTGGCGGGCGGGATCGGCCTTGGACGGGGCGAGGGGTCCGGGCGCGCCCTGCCTTACCCATAGGGCGATTCCGTCGATCTGGCGTTCGGACAGTCGGTTGCCGCTGGGCGGCATGGCCGGCGCGCCGTTCTCGTGGCGCAGCGCCGCGAGAAGTTTCCCGGAGGTGGCGACTCCCTTCCACCCGCCGGGGATGTCGAGGCGAAGCCCTGCGGCAGGTTTGGTTCCGGCGTGGCAGGAGACGCAGCGTTCGGCGAAGACAGGCCGGGCGTGGGTTTCGAAGAGGGCGGCGCCAGCGCGGTCGGCGGGAGTGGGTTGCGGGGGCGCGACGGGTTTGCCGGGGACGGCACCGGCCAGACCGGCCAGCCCGAGGAGGGTCAGGAAGGCGGCGGCCGGGGGCAGGATCGTCGCGGCGGCGGGACGAAGGCGCACGGGGAATTCTACCGCCCCGTCGTCGGCCGCCACCATCGACGGGGAGCCGCCGGACGGGCCACCCGCGACACGGGATACCCGGAGCGAGCCACCTACCCGAGGTTCAGCGGACCGTCGCCGCAGTAATCGGGGTTGCCGAAGCGGGTGATGCGGTGCCCGAACGCGTGGGCGATGGAAAGCAGCAATCGGTTGTGCGGCACGCGGCCCATCTTGAGCGACCGCCCCATCGCGAAGCCCGGAGCCCCGCCGAGCAGCACCCATGGAATGTTTTCAAGCGTGTGCGAATTGCCTTCGCCCAGCTCGTTGGTCCAAACGATCAGGGTGTGGTCGAGCATCGATCCGTCGCCGCCGGGTTCGGGCGTGTCGGCCAGGCACTGCGCGAGGTAGGCGATCTGCTCGGCGTACCACCGGTTGATGCGGGTGAGCTTGTCCTGCGCGTCGGCATTGGAGTTGGGCTCGTGCGAGAGGTCGTGCTGCCCCTCATGGATGCCGAGCCAGCGCATGCGCGCCTGCCCCACCGAGTTGGTGACCTGCAGCGACGCGATGCGGGTGGCGTCGGCGCGGAACGCCTGCACCATGAGATCGATCTGCTGGCGCAAAATGCGGGGCATGTTGTCGTTGTCGCGGCGCACCCCGGGTTCGAGTTCGGGCACCGCATGTCCGTCGTCGGACTTCAGCGCCTCCGCCAAATCCTTCTCCATCGTGCGCACCAGCGCCGCGTGCTCGTCGAGCAACCGGCGGTCCTCCGCCGACACCCGCGCGCGGACCTTGCCCAGGTCCTCCCGCACATCGTCGAGGATCGATCCGAGCGTCTCGCGATCCTTGCGCTTGCCGTAGAGCTTGGTGAACATCCGGTACGGATCGTCGATGGGCGCCAGCGGTTGGTTGGGCCCGGTGTAGCACATGCGGGTCCAGGTGTCGGCCCGCTCGGGCACCAGCACGCCGAATTCGAGCGAACCGAAGCGGGTCCGGGTGGCCGGATCCTTCTGGAGCGCACTCCGAATTTCCTGATCGATCGAAAGCCCGCTCGCCCACCCGGCGGGCGTGTCGGATCCCCCCTGGACATTGCCCGGGAAGAGTTCGCACCCGGTGAGCAGGCACCCGATGCCGCGCATATGATTGTCGCCGTCGCCGCGGATACGATCGGAAACCCCGTGCAGCACGGAAAGGCGCGACCGGAACGGCTCGAAGGGCTTGAGGATGGCCGGCATCGCGTAGTCGGCGCCGACGGTGGTGGGCCAGAAGTTCTTCTGCACCACGCCGTCGGGGGTGAAGATCACCACGAGCCGCTGCTTGCGCCGCGCGGGCGCCGCGGCCAGCGACGGCAAACCTCCGAGGAACGGCAACGCGGCGGCCCCGATACCGAGGTCGCGGAGGAAGGCACGGCGGTCTTGGGCGGTGGTCATCTCAGGGTCGTCCTTGGCGGGGCCGGAGGCGTGGCGGCGAGCACGGCGGCCTCCGCCGCCAGCGTCCTCATATCATACTGCGCTGCCACGAATTTGTTCGCGAGGTCGGCGCGGGCGGCGGGGCCCCAGGCGCGCAGGGGCTGCTTGACCAGATGCTGGAAACATTTGGCGGCGAACGCGGGGGCGGTCTCATCCGCCCGAACGAGCGCTTCGGCCAAGGCCCGCGCACCGTCGAAGCGCACCACCCGGCCATCGGGCGCACGGAAGCTGCCCGTGGCATCCACCGGTTTCGCCTGATCCGTTTCGCGCCACCGACCGATCGCGTCGAAATGCTCGAGCGCGAAGCCCAACGCGTTGATCGTACCGTGGCAGGAAACGCACGCGGCGGGCCGGGTCTGCAGCGCGACCCGCTCCCGCGTGGTGAGGCCGGGGTGCAGCGACGCGGCGGCGGGGGCGACCGCGACCGGCGGCGGCGCCAACGTCCTCCCCAAAATGCCCCGGACCACGAGCACGCCCCGGTGGATCGGTGAACTGCCGGTCGGGTAGGCGAACGCGGCAAGGACATAGGGCTGGGAAAGCACGCCCGCCCGGCGCCCCGGATCCAGCGCCACCGGCGCGAACGGCGCATCCTTCGGCAGAACCACCCCGTAAAACGGCGCCAGGCGACCGTTCACATACACCGTGTCGGAGAGCAGCAACCGCCGGAAATCCGCACCGGAAGCCCCCCACGCATCGGCGAGGAACCACTCCAGCGAGGCGCGCAGATCGGTGGCCACCGCGCCGTCGGAGCCGGGGAACGCCTTGGCATCCTTCGCCAGCTCCGGCACCGCGTCCACCCGAAGCCACGTCAACAAAAACTCCTGGAATTTCGCCGCCGCCCGCGGGTCCGCGACCATCCGGCGCGCCTCGGCCCGGAGGCCCTCGCCCGTGGCGAGGCTGCCCTTCGCCGCGGCCTGCCGCAACG
>JBJTRZ010000102.1:0-10769 GCA_046076415.1 Armatimonadota bacterium | reverse complement strand
GCTCATCTGACCGCGCAGCACGCACCAGAGTTGCGGCATTTCGTCGAGCGACGACTTTCGCAGCAAGCGCCCAACCGGGGTGATTCGCGGGTCCTCGCGCATTTTGAACACGGGACCGTCGGCCTCGTTGCGCTCGGCGAGCGACGCCTTGCGCGCATCGGCGTCGACCACCATGCTCCGAAACTTGGGAAAATCGAACTCCCGGCCATCGCGACCGACCCGTCGCTGCACGAAGAAGACCGGACCGCGGTCGTGCAAGCGGATCGCCAGGGCGATCAGCGCAAGCAAAGGTGCGGCGAGGAGCAAAAGGACCGCCGACACGAAAATGTCCGCCATGCGTTTGCACAGCGGATAGGTTGCGGATATCGATTGGGAGTCGAGGGAAAAGTCCGCGGGTCGTGCCGTCATGATGTTCGTGGCCCGGGCGCGCCACCGAGTTGCACGCAGCTATCCGATTGCGGGGCGATCGGATGCCGATTGCGTGCGACGAAAACCGGTCGGGGAGCCCGTTTCGGTAGCATTATTCCAAATGAATCGCCATTTGGGCAGGGGCTCGTTGTGACTTTCTGCACAAGCATGCCTCAGCGCGCCGGGGTTGGGGTTCCACCGTCGATCGCCCGGATGCGATACACCTTTTCGCCGGCGCGTCGATAGCCTTTCTTGCGAGCCATCGTTTCCGCGCCTTCGTCGGTTTGCAGGAAGTTGACCTCCCGCTCGACGGCCCCGTTCTCCTGAATCAGGCGGTCCAGATGCGCACGCGCCTCGACGACCTTGCGATCCAACGCAGCGCCGATGCGCCATTGGCGCAGGAACGGGTAGGAGAGGAATCCCACGAGCACCGCAAGGGCGACGGGGGTGGAGATCGTTCGGAACGCACGGGCGAACTTGCTGCGTCGCCCTCGCTTTCGCACGGCGGTGGAACGGGGTCGGTGGCCGTTTGAAGCGCGGCCACGCGCTTTAGAGCGGTTTGCCAAGGGTGTGCACCTTAATGAGGTTCGTGCTGCCGGGTTCCCCGACGGGGGTACCTGCGGTGATGACGATGAGGGAGCCTTCGGGCACCAATCCGCTCGACCGGGCGGCTTCCGCCGCCGCCGACAACAGCGTGTCGGTGTCGGTGATCGGCGGGACCAGCACCGGAAAAACCCCGCGGATGAGCGCGAGGCGTCGGCAGGTTCCCGGGGAGTCGGTGGCGGCGAGGATGGGCGCCGCCGGACGGAATTTGGCGACGGAACGCGCGGTTCCGCCGGTGGCGGTCCCGCAAACAATGGCCGCGGCGCCCTGATCCTGGGCGATCGTCGCCGCGGCATCCGCCACGGCGTCGGTGACCGATTCCGTCCCGTGCAATTCGTGCGTCTCGCGCAACAGTTTGGCGTGGTCGATGCGCGACTCGGTTTCCTCTGCGACGCGGGCCATGGTCGCGACGGCCTCCACGGGCCACGCGCCCACCGCGGTCTCCCCGGAGAGCATCAACGCATCGGTGCCGTCGAGGATGGCGTTCGCGATATCGGTGACCTCGGCCCGGGTCGGGCGCGGGCGCTGGATCATCGAATCGAGCATCTGCGTGGCGGTGATCACCGGCTTGCCCACCCGATTCGCCGCACGGATGATGGTTTTCTGCACCATGGCGATCCGCTCGAGGGGCATCTCCACCCCGAGGTCGCCGCGGGCCACCATCACGCCGTCCGCCTCCTCCAAAATCTCCTCGAGATTGTCGACGGCTTCGGATTTTTCGATTTTGGCCAGCAGCGGAACGTCGTCGCCGACCGCGGCCCGCGCCGAACGCACGTCCGCGGCCGAACGCACGAACGACACGGCGACGTAATCGACCCCGACCTCGCGGCCGAACCGCGCGTCCGCAATGTCCTTTTCGGTCACCGCCGCGATCGGCAAGGAAACCCCGGGAAGGGTGACGCCCTTGCGCGGAAGCAGCGCCCCGCCCGAAACCACCCGGGCCTCGATGAACGCGTCCTCGGCGGACTCCACCACGAGTTCCAAAAGACCGTCGTCGATCAACAACCGATCGCCCGGACCCGCGACATCGAAGATTTCCGGCACCGGCAACGGCACATGGTCCGGATCGGCCGAGGGATGGAGCGACAACACCACGCCCTCCCCGGGAACCACCGTCCTCCCCGCCGCGAACTCGCCGAGGCGGACCTTGGGGCCGCACAAGTCCTGCAGGATCGCCACGGTCCGGCCTGCGCGCGCCGCGGCGCGACGCACCGCCTCGATGCGGCGAAGATGGTCCGCATGGGTTCCGTGCGAGAAGTTGATCCGGGCGACATCGAGCCCGGCGCGCACGAGGGCCTCCAAACGGTCGGGATCGTCGACCGCGGGTCCGAGCGTGCAGACAATCTTCGTGCGGCGCATTTCGGTCGGAAGCGGCCGACGCGTTCGGCCCCCGGCGATTATAACCGCGCCGCGTATTTCGCGTCAAATATCAACAGCGCCAGAAACTGAACAGTTCCGAATAGCCCGCGAAGGTCCCTTGTGGTACGTTGACCGCATGCCGAAGGGTCGTCATCGCGGACGAGTCCTCCTCCTCTGCCTGTTGCTCCTTCCGGTCAACGCATGGTGGATCATGCAGTCGGAGGTGGTTCGCTACGCCGGCCACCCGACCACCACCTCCCTTTTCTACAACGTCGTCTTCTGGCTGTGCCTGCTGGTCGCGGTCAACGCCGCCCTGCGACGCTTCGCACCCGCTGCCGCACTCGATCGCGGCGAACTGCTCGCGGTCCACGCCGTGCTCGGAATCGGCTCGTCGCTCGCGGGACACGACGCCGTGCAGGTGCTGTTGCCCATACTCGCCCGACCCGTCCACTACCAGGACGCGGCGAACCGCTGGGGCGAAACCCTCGTGCCGTTCCTACCCAAGCACTTGGTGGTCACCGACACCGCCGCGCTGATCAATTTCCACAACGGACATTCGAGCCTGTACGCCGACGGCAACTGGCGCGCGTGGCTGGTGCCGTCGCTGTGCTGGTGCGCGTTCCTCGCCACGCTCCTGGCACTGATGCTCTTCACCAACCTCCTGCTGCGCAAGCGCTGGACACAGTCGGAAAAACTCGCGTTCCCGCTCGTCATGCTGCCCCTCGAACTCACCGCGCCCGGTACCCCCATCCTGCGAAATCCCGTGCTCTGGGCCGGATTCGCCGTCGCGCTCACCCTCGAGCTCTGGAACGGCTTCGCAACCCTCTATCCCTCGCTTCCGCTCATTCCGTTCAAATATCAGGACTACGGCACCAACTTCACGCAAAAACCGTGGAGCGCAATCGGGTGGTTTCCCATCGGCTTCTACCCGTTCGGCATTGCGCTGGGCATGTTGCTTCCGCTCGACTTCCTGTTCTCGTCCTGGTTCTTCTTCCTGTTCTGGAAAGCCCAACTCGTACTCGCATCCTGGACCGGCTGGGACCGCGAACCCAATTTCCCGTATGTCAACGCGCAAACCCTGGGCGCATACATAGGAATCGCGCTCGGCGCCCTGTGGGCCGCCCGCAGGCACTTCGCCTGGGTGCTCGCGGTGGCGGTCGGCGACGAGCGCGAGGAGCGGGACCCGGACGATCCCATCGCCGTGCGCACCGCCGCTTGGTGCGCCATGGCCTGCATCGTGTTCCTGATCGGTTTCGGCTGGACCGCGGGCATGTCCCCGTGGATCGTGGGCGGTGCGCTCGCGGTGTACATGGCGATCGCGGTGGCAGTGAGCCGCATGCGGGCCGAACTCGGCCCCCCCGTCCACGACCTGCACTACGCCGGCCCCGACACCATGCTCCCGCAAATCTTCGGACCAACGCGCTTCGAGCGCGGCGACCTGATCGGGCTCTCGTTCTGGTGGGGCTTCAACCGCGCCTACCGCGGACTCGCGATGCCGATCCAGATCGAAGCCTTCAAAATGGCCGAACAATCGCGCACCGACGGGAGACGCATGCATATCGCGCTCCTGCTGGCCGGGTTCGCAGCCCCCCTGTGCGCCTTCTGGGCCTTGCTCGACCTCTGCTACACCCGGGGCGCGGCGGGCAACATCTCGCCCCCCAACGTGCTGGCGATCTTCGGTTCGGAAGCTTGGAATCGCTGGACCGGCTGGAACGGAGTTCCACTCCCGCCCCAAAGCCCCCAGGGCGTCGCCGTGGTCGCAGGGTTCGCGTTCACCCTCCTGCTCAACACGATCCGCGGGCGATGGATCGGGTTTCCCTTCCACCCGGTCGGGTACGCGGTGAGTTCCAGCTGGGGAATGAGCGTGCTCTGGGTGCCAATGCTGATCGCATGGCTCGTGAAGGCGGTGATCCTACGCTACGGAGGGCTGGCCCAGTACCGGCGCTGCATTCCCTTCCTCCATGGCGTGATCCTCGGCGAGTGCCTAGCCGGCAGCCTCTGGAGCATTGTGGGCATCGTTCAGGACGTGCCCACCTACGCGTTCTGGCCCTGACCCGAACTCCGCGCCGCTTCCGTCTCCCGCGCCTTCCACTCGTCGCCCAGATCCGCCAACGTTTGCTCCCAGGCGATCGAGGGCGCAAACCCCGTGCGCCCGTGCAGTTTCGCCGGATCCCCCACCGAAAAGGCCACATCCACCGGTCGGAACAGCTCGGGATCCACCTCGATCCGCACGGAAACCCCGGCACAGGCCGCCAAATCGTCCACGATGGACTCCATGCGCCGGCCCGTGCCCGAAGCGACGTTCACGATATCCAAAACGCCGGGATCGGCTCCCGCCTCGGCGAGCAAACGGTACGCACGCACCACATCCCGAACATCGAGGAAATCCCGCACCGCGCCGAGATTGCCCACGCGCAACACCGGCGCGTCGAGCCCCAAATGGATCCGCGCGATCTGCCGCGCGAACGCGGGGGCGGCGAAACCCGCGGATTGCCCCGGACCGGTGTGGTTGAACGCACGGGCCACGATCACCCGCGCCCCGCGCGCGGCCGCGTCCCGCAGCACCACCTCCATCGCGGCCTTCGAACCGGCGTACGCCCCGTCGGCCCGCAGCGGGCGCGTTTCCGGCGCCGCCGCTTCGGGTCCCGTGTCGCCGTAGACGGCACCGCTGCTCGTGGCCACCATGAGCGGATCGCCACCAAGCGCACGCAGCGCTTCGGCGATGTTTTCCGTCGCCAACACATTGGCCCGGTGGGTCAACGACGCGTCGCGGGTGGAGGTCGCCGCATGGCCGGCCAGATGGAAAACCAGGTCGGGTCGGACCCATCCCAGCATCTCCCGAACCGCCGCCGCATCGGCGAGATCGCACCCGACGCCCCGTTCGATATCCACCGTGCGTGCGGCCTCCGCCGTGCGCGCCGCGGGGAAAACCACGGCGGTGGGCCAGGCGGCACGCAGCTCGCTCCAAAGATGGCGGCCGGCGAAACCCGCCGCACCAGTCACCAGCACGCGCATTTCAGGCCGCGGTTTTGCCCGACCATCGGGCCAGATCCGCATCCACCATCATGTGGATCAATCCTTCGAACGAGGTTCGGGGGGTCCATCCCAACTGTTCCCGTGCCTTCGCCGCGTCGCCGATCAGCAAATCGACCTCCGCCGGTCGAATGAACCGGGGATCGATCACCACGTGCTTGCGCCAGTCCAGACCCGCGCGCGAGAACGCGACCTCGACCAGTTCCCCCACGGAATGGGTTTCGCCCGTGGCGACCACAAAGTCGTCCGGCGCATCCTGCTGCAGCATGAGCCACATCGCCTCGACGTAATCTCCGGCGAAGCCCCAGTCCCGCCGCGCATCGAGATTGCCCATCGGCAGCGTGTCGACCACGCCGGCCTTGATCCGCGCCACCGCGTCGGTCACCTTGCGGGTCACGAACTCCAAGCCTCGGCGGGGGGATTCGTGGTTGAACAAAATGCCCGAACTCGCATGCAAACCATACGATTCCCGGTAATTCACCGTTATGTAATGCCCGTAGACCTTGGCGACCCCATAGGGGCTGCGTGGATAGAACGGCGTCGATTCGCGTTGCGGCACCTCGAGGACCTTGCCGAACATTTCGCTCGAGCTGGCTTGGTAAAAGCGGATGCCCGGATCCACCGCACGCACGGCCTCGAGCATCTTCGTGACACCCACGGCGGTGAATTCCGCCGTGAGCACCGGTTGCGCCCACGACGTCGGCACGAACGACTGCGCGGCGAGATTGTAGACCTCGCTCGCACCCGACGTTCGAATCGCCTCGATCAGCGAATACTGGTCGAACAGATCGGCCTGCAGGAGCGTGATGCGTCCCCGCAGGTGCTCGATGCGCTCGTAGTTCTCCGTGCTCGCCCGTCGAACGACGCCGTGGACCGTGTAGCCCTTGGAGAGCAACAGCTCCGCCAAATACGACCCGTCCTGACCCTTGATGCCCGTGATCAACGCCGACTTGCCCAATTTCGCCTCCCGTGCCCGCAGGGCAATGCCCACGGTCTGTTCCATTCTACCGGTCGGCGACCGCGCAAAAGATCAAGCGCCGCACCAACGATCGCCGAAGTCTCCCAGCCCCGGCCGGATGTATTTCCGCTCGTCGAGTTCACGATCCACCGCCGCGCCGTACAAAGCCACGGCCGGATGCGCGGCCGCCACGGCCGCGATGCCCTCGGGCGCAGCCACCAGCGAAAGGGCACGGATTTCCCGGGCGCCCGAAGCCCGGACCCGATCGAGCGCGGCGATGAGCGAACCGCCGGTCGCGAGCATCGGATCGACCACCAGCACCAACCCTGCGCCATCCTCGGGCAATCGGCAATAGTAGGCCGCCGCCTCGGCCGTCGCTTCGTCGCGCGCCAATCCCACATGCCCCATCGCCGCGCCGGGAAACAGCTCGAGTATGGGCTCCGCCATCGCCAGCCCCGCCCGAAGAATGGGAACCACGGTGACCGGAACCGACACCACGCGCCCCTCGGTCGACTCCAGCGGGGTGTCCACCCGCTTCGCAACGGTCGGAATATCCCGCGTTGCCTCGAGCGCCACCCACTGCGAAAGTCGCCAGGCGGCCGATCGAAACGCCGCGCGGTCGGAGGTGCGGTCCCGCAGGACCGTCATCCATTGATCGGCGAGGGGGTGCGACGCGAGATGGAAAGCCATGGCGCCCATGCTACCGGGCGGCGTGGGCGCGTCGCAACGGCAACGTCAGCAACGTTCCCACGATTGCCAGCGCGAAGCACACCGCGAACACCGCCGGGTACCCCGCCGCGCCCGCGAGGAGTCCTCCCGCCAGCGGCGCCGCGGCCCGTGGCAACGCGGTGGCGAGGTTGAAGAACGAGGTGGCATAGCCAATGCGCACCGGATCGCCCGCGCGTTCCATGATCAGGTTCGAGGACGTGATTCCAATGGTGGCGAGCGCGATCGTCGACACCACGAACACCCCCGTGTACGCTCCCGGAGAGCGCAACGCAAGCGCCAACCCCAGCCCGAGCGCTCCCAGCCCCATGCCCGAGAGCAGCACCGTCAGATTCCCGATCCGGTCGGCCAGCCAACCCGCCACCAGGCTGCCGAAGGCGGCGGCGAACACTCCCGCCGCCGTGTACAGCGAAACATCCGCGGCATCCGCTCCGAGGTTGCGCTGCGCGTGGAGCACCAGGAAGGGGGTCGCCATACCCGAAAGGCAGAACGTTCCTTGCCCGAGGATGAGAATCCGCATTCCCGCATCGGAATCCCACAAATCCCGCAGGGCGCGGCGGCTGGCGATCCCCGATGTCGCAACCTCCTCCGATTCCGAACCGTGGCCCGCCGGTTCGCGGACCCACAGGAATGGCAACATCGAAACGGTCATGAGCACGAAACCGATCCAAAAGCCGCGTGCGTATCCCTCGGGAAAACCACCGTTCGAACCGGACAGGACATACCGGCGGAGCACGGCTTCCGTGCCGATGCCCAGTACTCCGGCGACGCCCCCCGCGATTCCGTACAATCGCCCCCTCCAGCGCGCGTCGATGACCTTCCCGACCAGCATCCAGTACGCAGGCATGTTGAAGCCCATCGAGATGCTGTGGATCGCCACGGCCACGAATGTCGCGACGATCAGCCAATTGGGATGGGAGCGTCCCCAAAGGAGGGCAAGCGGCGCCAGCAACAGCAACGCGATGCGCTCCACGGCCCCGACGAGCAGGACCCAATGCTTCACCCGCGACAGTCGCCGCAACGTGGGCACCACGAACAACCCCGGAAGGAACACCACCAAGGCATTCACCGCCATGAGCGCCCCGATGGTCGCGTCGCCGGCGCCGCATTTGCCCAGGAATGTTGGAAGGATGGTGCCGAACGAGAAGAATACGAACCCCAGCGGGAACCCCACGGCATCGATCAGGCACAGCAGGAAGTTGACCCGACGGTCGCGCACGGACATCCGGCCATTCTATCGCCGAGCGCGGGGACGCACGGGAGCATCAAAAGCAAAACGGCCCGCGGATGCGGGCCGTCGAAATCGGTTGGGAAGGCGGTTCAGACGCCCGGCGGCAACGGAATGTGGCCGGCGAGGATCGCCTTGAACTTGCGCGACGTGAGCATCCGCGCGGCAACCTTGATCTTCTTGGTGCCACCGCCCGCCACGGGAACCGTGACCGTCTGCAGGTTCACTTGGAAGCGGCGCGGCTTCTTCTGCGCACGCAGCTCCCACATTCCACCGTGGTTGTAACGAACGTTGCGGCCCGTCTGGGACTTCTTGCCGCTGATGGCGCATACACGGGGCATGGTTACTTCGTCTCCTTGAATACGACATGCTGCCGAACACGGGGGTCGTACTTCTTGAGTTCCAACCGCGCCGGGTCGTTGCGCTTGTTCTTCATCGTCGTGTAGGTGTGACCGCTCTCGGATCGGAGCGTGATCACCAGACGGTTTTCGCTGCTTTTCTTGGCCATGATCGTGTACCGGCACTCGCAAGGAGCGCCAAGGTGGCATGATATCCCGGAGACCCGGGGGTCCGCAAGCCCGAATTTCTACCCGGACAACCCTTTGCAGAACTGCGCCGTCTCGGCGGGATACGTATCGAAGGGATCCTGCAGGTCGAGGCGGGTTTTCGAACGGTACACCATGTCCCAATCGATGACGTAGTCGCGGCTGCGGGACTCGATCATGCGAACGATCGCCTCGGCGCGCGCGGCCGCCCGCGTGTTCGAAGGCGGCGCCACCATCGCCAGGGCGATCTCGTCGTCCTTCACCAAACGACGCATCCGCCCGAGCTCCTCGAGCGCGTGCGCCAAACCCGCACCGCGATTGACATTGTGGTACTCGATATCGAGGCTCTGCAGCACGTCGTCCTGCCAGCCGACCCCCTCGGAAGCCATGTACTCCTCGTACATCGACCGCTTCGCCACCCAATCGAGCCGATCCGCCAACCGCATCGGATCCGCCTCGAGATCGTCGAGGGTCTTCCCCCATTCGTCGAGGACCCAATCCGTGCCGGCATCCACGCCCGACAACCGTTTGCGCGCCGCTTCCAAGTAAATGCGCTGGAGATCCACCGCCGGAATCGTTCCGCCCGATTTGCGTTTGACAAGCCAACGCCACGTGGGATCGCGCGACACCGAACGCAACGCCTCGAGCGGATCGCGAATTTCGACCTCGGGGCCGAGCAGGCCTTCCTCGACCAAACTCAGCACGCACGACGTGGTCCCGACCTTGAGCGCCGTCGCGTAGTCCGACATATTGCACTCGCCGAACAGGATATGCAGGCGGTGCATGCTCGAACAGTTGTAATAGCTGTCCCACTTCGGATTGATGATCGCGCGGTTGAAGCGCACGCGGCTCGAAATGGTTTTGACGATGTGGTCGGCGCGCTGCGACAACTGAAAGTCGACCGTCGGGTCGATCTCGACCCCGTAGAAGTTGCTGACCCATTGGTAGTCGACGTCGTATTCGGAGATCGTCATCACCGAATTCTTCATCGAACTCGGATTGAGGCGGTGCCCCCCCACCCGGCCGACGCCGGCGTAGATCTGACGCGTGACCAGGAACGGCAACAGGTAGTTGAAGCTCGCCCGGAAGAACACCTCGTCGGGCATCTCCACCAGATAGTTTTCGTGGCACCCGAACGTGTGGCCGCCGAAATGGTCGACGGAATTCGTATGGAATGAAACCGCGTCGGCGATTCCCAAATCATCGAGGAGGCTCTGCACCAGCCACTGCCCGGCCTTCACGTACCGGACCGCATCGAAGACATCGGTGCACTCGGGCGTCGCGTATTCCTCGTGGTCCCCGACCGCGTCGATGTACAGCCGCCCCCCGTTGATCAGGAAGCCGCCCGAACGCGCCGGTTCGAACGAGTAATCGCGGGCGTGCAGGTCGATCAGGCCCAGTTTGCGGCGCAGGAAGCAGTGATCCTTGATCGCCTCCACCACCTGCTCCGGCGTGCCCAGGGAGTCGTCGCGCACCATGCAACCGAATTCGGTTTCGATTCCAAAAATGCGACGGTCCATAGCGGGCATTCTACCCGCCCGAGACCGGGCCCGCCCCGGCGGGCGAGCCTAAACGGCCTCGGCCAGCAGCACCTCGGGCAACATCGCCGCAAACGCATCGATGCGCTCCTCGAGCTCCGCGGTGTGCGCGCCGTGCTCGGGATGCCACCACGTCGCGCACGCCGGCACCACGCGGAACCCCGCCTCCCATGCCGCGCTGCGCACGGTACCCTCGAGACGGTTCGAAACCACCGAGGAAGTTTCGCCGGTTGCCGGGAGCAATGCCACGAGGACATCCTCCGACCAACGTCCCCCGATGTCGGAGCGCCGGATCGCCTTGCGCAGGCTGCGTCCGCACGCGGCAAGCACCGCCGACCTTCCGCGCCCGGACTCCGGCATGCCGCAGAGTC
>JBJTRZ010000101.1:0-3229 GCA_046076415.1 Armatimonadota bacterium | reverse complement strand
CCTCTTTATGGCCTTCCATGAATCTGCGAAAAAACACCTGTAAAGAGCTCACGGCCTCAAAGTCCAGGCTGTCACTGACGGTTTCCTGTTGGTCCGGCGGGTGATGCTGCCGCGGTGGGAACCCGGTGCGGTGCAGGTTTGGAGCGGTCTTGGCCTGCGTCAATGGCTGGTGGTGCACGCGGTGCGACGGGTTCCGTGGGGCCTCTTCGAAGGGCATGACGGGGCGGCGGTGCTGCTGCGCTGGCTTGGCGCGCGTATCGGGCGGGGAGTGCATTTCCACCGCGGGACGATTCCACTCGACGGCGGGTGGGAATTGCTGACGATCGAGGATGGGGCGGTTTTGTGCCGGGACGCGGCGGTGCGTGTGGTCGAACTTTCCGGTGGATGCCGCGTGGCGGCGTCGGTGTCGATCGGGCAGGGCGCGGTGGTGGGGATTCGCGGGACGGTGTGCGGTGGGGCCGCCTTGGGAGCCGGTTCGGAACTCGGTCCTCTCTCGGTGTTGGCTTCGGGGGCGTCGACGGGCGACCGGGAAGTCTGGGCGGGGGTACCGGCGGCGCGGGTCGGCGCGGCGACGTTTGCACGGGACCGTCCGGCCAAGGAATGGAGCCCGTTGGCGTGGAGCGGTGCGAACCTGATCGCCGGATCCTTGATTGGTGCGGTGCTGTCGCTCCCGGGAACCATCGCTTTCGGCATGTTGCTCGCCCCGGCGACCGCGCGGTCGGGGGGCGCGTGGGCGTGGATCCTGGAGGACAACGCGGCGGGAGGCGCGCGGTCGATGGCCTCGGCGGCAGCCTGGGCGGCGGTCGTTGCCGTGGTGCCGACCTTGGTGCTCGGCGCTTTGGTGGCGCGGGCGATCGGGTCGGTGCCGGCGGGCACCCATGCGCGCCGGGGGCTGGCGGGACTGCGCATTTGGTGGTCATCGACTTTGGTCGACGGAGCTTCGCGGTGGCTGAGCGGTGCGTGGGTTTGGCCCTGGTGGCTGCGGCTCGCGGGGATGCGCGTGGGGCCGAATTGCGAAATCAGCACCCTCGTGGACCTCTTCCCGCGCAGCGTTTCGATGCAGCGCGATGTCTTCTGCGCCGACGGCATCTATCTGGCGTGTCCCGAGCATCGGGGTGGATGGGTGCGCATCGGGCCGGTGTCGATCGGCCACGATGCGTTTTTCGGAAACCATGCGGTGGTGCCTCCGGGAACGGATTTGCCGCCCGACATCCTGCTGGGCGTGTGCACAGTGGCGGAGCCGGATCGGATACGCCGCGGCAGTTCCTGGTTCGGGTTGCCGATGTTCGAATTGCCGCGCCGCGAGGTGCTCGACGTCGACCGTTCCCTCACCCACCATCCGGGGTGGGCCCGCTTCGCAACGCGGTTGTTGTGGGAATCCGCGCGCGTGCTGCTTCCCGCGTTCCCGGCATGGCTTTGGGTGGGATGGCTCGGGACCGCGGCCACTGCGCCGCATTTCGTTTCCGCGTTTGCGCTCGAGCAGGCGGTGGCGGCGGGCCTTGGGGTGTTGGTGGTGCCCGCGGGGGTCGTGGTCGCGCTCAAATGGGTGTTGCTGGGCCGGGTGCGTCCCGGGACCCATCCCTTGTGGTCGTGTTGGTGCGGCCGTTGGGATTTCCTGTACATGGTCTGGACCGAGTGGGCGCTGCCGGCGTTGGTTCCGCTCGAGGGCACGTTGTGGCTCAACGTTTATCTACGGGCGATGGGCATGCGCATCGGTAAACGGGTCGTGTTGTCGGGAGGGTTTTCGCAGGTGGTGGATCCGGACATGATTTCGATCGGCGACGATGCGACGGTGTCGGCGATTTTCCAAGCCCATACGTTCGAGGATCGGGTGCTCAAGATCGACCGGGTGCGCGTGGAGGCCGGGTCGACGATGGGGCATGGCACGGTTCCGCTCTACGGTGCGGTGGTTGGGGCCGGTGCCGTGGTGGAGCCGGGCAGCGTGGTGATGAAGGACGAAGCGTTGTTGCCGGGCCTGCGCCTCAGCGGTGCTCCCACGCGTCCCATGGGGCGCGCGTGACGGGGGACATCGAAACGGGATCGTCCCACGTGTCGGAGGGGTCGACGCCGCGGTTGGCGGGGCTGGACGCCGCGCGCGGCGTTGCGGTGCTGGCGATGACGTGGATGCACTTGGTGCCGGCGGATGGGCCGGGACCGGGTCCGCTCGCGGCCCGGTGGCTCGAGGGGAAGGCGGCCGCGCTGTTCTTCCTGCTCGCCGGGGCGGGTTGGTGGTTCGAGGAAATCGCTTACGGAGACCGACCGGGCTTCACCGGGTCGCGTCTGCGGCGCGCGGGGGTGCTGGCCGTGCTCGGCGCGGTGCTGCATGCCACGGCGTGGACGACCGAGGTGTTGCTGCCAATGGCAACCCTGTTGATTTTCGCCACCGTGCTCCGTCGATGGCCGCGCGCGGCGGCCCTTTCCGCCGCCGTTTCCCTCGGCGTGGCGCTGGTGGTTCCGATGGTTTCCGGGAAATGGCTCGCGGCGGACTGGCTGGACGACGGGTCGCATCGGATGGACAGCGGATCGGTGGGGGCGTGGGTGCGGGGGCTGTCGGTGGATGGATCCTATCCGTGGGCGCCGTGGTGGGCGGTGGTGTGGGCGGGTGGCTGGATGGCCAGGGGGCTCGCGAATCGTGCGGCAGGCGGGTCGGTCGGTCGGATGGCCGGTTGGTTGCCGGGGGGCGCGGCGCTGCTGGCGGGGATCGGCCTTTCGGCGCTCGGCGAGCGGCTTGGGGGTGCGGGGTTTGTGGTGCTTTCGCGGGCGTGGGAGCCGACCACGACCGTGCCGTTCGTGCTGGTCGCGGGTGGGTCGGCGTGGTTGGTGGCGGTGGCGTGCGCCGGCTGGCGACGGCCGTTCGAGGGCCTGGTGGCGCTCGGTCGATGGTCGTTGACCGTGTACGTTGCGCACATCGTCCTGCTGATTGGAGCGCTCCGGTTGGTTTGGCCCGGCGACGACTGGCCGGCCGGCGTGGGCATGGAGGCGTGGTTTTGGTGGTCCACCGCCACGGTGCTCGGGGCGTGGTGGTGGCGGGCGCGTGGCGGAAGCCGCGGGCCTCTGGAGGCCCTGTGCGGCTGGGCCACGGGCCGGCGCGGATGATTTCCGTGGGGTTCGCGCGGTGGGACCGGGTCGATCCCGCGGGATGGCGCGCGGCGCAGGCGTGGGTGTCGCCGGAGGAGCGGGAGCGCGCGTCGCGGATGCCGGATCCGATGGCGGCGGCGGCGTGGCTCGG
>JBJTRZ010000100.1:0-9733 GCA_046076415.1 Armatimonadota bacterium | reverse complement strand
GGGTCGTCGGGCAACGTGTCCCAGAGGGCGAACGACAGCCGCGCCGCCCGCGACCACGCATCGCCGGCCACGGGGTCCGGCAGATACAGGAACCGCGGCGATTTCAACGCGAAGAGCACGCAGGTCCGCACCGCCTTGTCGGTGTCGGGAATCCCCTCGAAAAACCGCCCCACCGCGAGGCGACGGGTCTCGGGATCGAGCGGAGCGCGGAACGCACGTTCGACGAAACCCTCGCACCAGGCCATCAGGCGCGCGCGGCGATCCGGCGCGTCCCCGGGCACCCCGGAGAGCTCGCGCAGGTGGCGCACCACCGCCGCGGACGCGTCGAGGGCCGCCTCCGTCACCGCCTCGTCCCACGCCGCCGACACCGCATCGCCGCGCTCGTAGCCGCGCGAACGATCATCGGGAGGCAGCGGGGTGGCCACCATATGGCGTGGCCGGACCGGCGCCGGCGAAAGGAAGCGCGCGGGCACGATCTCCTCGTCGAGCTTCGGGCGGCGCCAGGCGAGGCGCACGAACGCAGGGGCGACGGGACGTTTCTCCTGGGTCTTGGTGTCGTCCACCCCCTGCGTCGATTTCGTGAACTCGAGTTTGATCGGGTAGGCGCGCCCGCCTTCGAGCACGATCGAGGCCCGGAACGCGGTGTCGGTGCCGGATTTCACCGAACGGTCGATCAGCGGCTCCTCCAAGTTGTTCACCCACAATCGGAACGACTGGTCGGTGTGCACCACCATTTCGTAGGCGCCCGAATCGGGGGGATGGATCGAGCCGGACCAGCGCACGGAGAACTGGTAGGGGTCGAACCCCTTGGCCGGCACGGGAACGTCCTTGCCGAAATCGAAGCGCACCTCCGGGTCCACGCGATCCACGAGCCGTTCCTGCGCGTTCAATCGGCGGGCCTTGTGGTACTCGGCGCGCAGGCCGGCGCCGGGCGCCGCGGTGGGCCCCGGACGGTACGCGGCGATCAGGTCGGACACGGCCAGACGGAACTGGCGCGCCGTGAGCCGGGAGAGCACGGCGCGGGCCGGGCGGGCGCGCTCCCGGGCGACCGGCGAGTAGAACGCGGCATGGAGATGGGCGGCCACCGCGCGGGCTTCGACGGCGGGCAGCCGGCGCGGGCCCGGAGGCATGGTCCGCCCCACCACCCGGGCGAGTTCACCCACCGACCGGGTGCCGGTCAGCGGCCGGGGATAGCCCGCGGCGCCTTCGCCGTCGGCGCCGTGGCAGGGAGCGCAGTCGGCCTTCCACACGGCGGCCCCGGCGCGCGGCGGGCCGGGTTTGGGCGGGGCGGCGAGCGTGGACGCGAGGGCGAGCGAGGAAAGCACGACGGCGGCCGTCGCCTTCCCGCCGGCACGGGCGGCCCGAGGGTGTCCCATGCCGCGAGTATACCCGTCGCCCGGCGGACGAACCGCGGTGCCGGGGGCGCGTCAGTGCGCGGGCGGTGCTTCGGCCGACACGGCCAGATCGCCGTCGCGGCGCCCCACGAGCGCCTTGGGCAGCAACGGCACCACCACCAACACCAACAACGTCGTTCCGGCGTTCAGCCAGACCAAATCCTTGAACGTCCACTGCAGGTGCTTGAAGATCAGCGACCCCGTGTAATCCGACAACGAGTTGGTGAGGTTCCAGAAGCTCATCATCACCGCGTAGCCGAGCGCTTCGGAGCCCTTGGGCGTGCCGCGCGCGGCCAAGTCGTACACGGGCAGGATGGCCAGCGTCTGCGCGATGCCCTCGAGCGCGGTGATCACGATCGCGGACGTTCGGTCGCGGTAGAGCAGATAGAACAAGGTGCCGAACCCGTGGACCAGTATGCTGGCGATCAGCATGCGCTTCATGGGGAAACGGACGCACATCCGGGCGTAGAGGCCCGCGCCGGCGAGCCCCGTCGCCGCGTTCACCAAGCCCATCCATCCGAGGAACTTCGCATCCAGGCCCAGTTTCTCGGTTTGGTACAGGAAAAGCGGCGTGCCGAAGCCCGGCGCGGCGGCGATGAGCACGATCATCAGCACCGCCCACCACAGCACCCGGTTGCGGAAGAGCCCGACGAACTCGCGGCCGGCCTTGCGCACGGCGCCGTAGTCGGCCTTCGCGCCGCCCGGCTCCTTCAGCCCCATCCACACGATCGGAATCAGCACGAAATGGAGCGCCGCGGACCCCATCATGGTCACGTAGAACGGCAGTTTCTGCAGCATTCCGCCGATGGGATCGCCGGCGAGCACCCCCACGCGGAACATGCCGATGCGCTGCGCGGTGAGGCGCCCCGCCGCGTTGAACCGAATCCCCGCCTCCACCATCACGCCGCCGAACGTGGTGCTGATGACCATCACCATCGTGTAGGCGGCCATGAACGTGTAGAGCATCCAGTTGAACGTGCGGGGAACGAAGCCCAGGGCCAACCAACCGAGGCCGCACAGGAACAGGCTGATCAACAAGTAGTGGCGCCGGCGGGTGCCGAAGAGCGGGATGTTGTCGGTGACGATGCCGGCGAGCGCCTTGACGTAGTTGCTCGCCACGCCCAGCGCCATGAAGCCCGCGATGCCTGGCGCGTCCAGCTTCAATTCGTCCTTGAGCACGAACTTGAGCGGGATGTTGTAGATGCCGTATCCGATGTTGGTGAACGCCCAGCCGAGGCCGAGCAGGATCAGGATCTTGCGGAAATCGGCGGAATCGGAGGGGCGTGTTTCGGGCGTGGGCGCGCTCATCGCGCCGCTCCCCCGCGGCGCCGCTGCCGGGGAATTCGGATCATGGCGCAGTGTACACCGGTTCGCCCGGGGCGCTTCAGGGCAGTGCGGCGGCGATCGCGGTCATCAGGCGGCGGCGAAGGACCAGCCAATCGGCCTTGCCCTCCCCGAACACCGCGTTCGCGAGCACCGCCACCACCACGTCGTGCTCCGGGTCGATCAGCAGGGCGGTTCCGGTGTATCCCGAATGCCCCACCGCGCGCGGCGAGAACAGGTCGCCGGAGGGCACCAGCGGATTGGGGGCGCAAAACAGGCCGAGCGTGTGTCCGGCCGGCTCGGAGCACGGATCCAGGAACGCATGCCGGACCGGATCGGACCACAATTGCCGACGGCGTTTGCCCCAGCCGCAAACGGCGCTCCCGAACGCCGCCACGTCGTCCACCGCCCCGAACAACCCCGCGTTTCCCGAAACCGACGCACCCGCCGACTCGATCGCCCGCGCGTTGCCGTCGTGCACCACCCCGCGGAGCACCACCGGCAACTCCGCCTCGGTCCCCTCCCGCGACACGGTCGGGGCGACGCCGGGCACGGGTCCCGGCCGAAATCCGAGCGAGCGTCCGCCGAAGGGTTTGAACACATGGCGCCGGGCCACTTGGTCGAGCGGCGCGCCGGCCACGTGTTCCACGATGGCCGCGAGGAGGATGTACCCGAGGCAGGAGTATTCGTATCGGGACCCCGGAGCAGCGCACGGAGCGCCCGCGATGGCGGCCACCGCCGCCGGCAGTCCGGGCCCCGCCGCGTGGCAGGCGATCCACGCCGGCAGGCCCGACGTATGGGTGAGCAGGTGCCGCACGGTGATGCCGGGAAACGCGGCACCATCGGATCCGAGGACATCGGCGATCGGGGAGGACAACAGGAGATCGCCGCGGGCGGCGATCGCCACCACCGTGGCCGCGGTGGCGATCGGCTTGGTCAGGGACGCGAGATCGTAGCGCGTGTCGAGGGTGGTGGGCGTGGTGCCGTCGGTGGTGCCGAGCGCCTCGCGCCAGATCGTCTCCCCGTACCGCGAAACATGCACCGTCGCACCGGGCGTCGCGCCGGCTTCGATGCCGCGCAGCAGCAGTTGGCGCGCGGCGCGCATCGGATCCTTGGGCATCAAATGTCTCCCGAATCGTCGCCCGGCAACGCCGGAACCACGTCCACCGTTCGGGCCTGCGTGTAGAGCGCGAGGCCGGGTTTCGCACCGCGGGGCTTGCGCACATATTTGCGCGGGGTCACGTCCACGGCCACCAGGCTGCTGTGTTTCACCGATCCCGATCGCGCCGCCACCACGGCCGCGGCCCGGCGCAGGATGGGGTCGGGCACCGTGGCGCCCTTGGGAACCCGCAGCACGCCGTGGGCGCCGGTGCCCCCCCGCACGTGCATCCAAATGTCGGTGGGGGCCGCCACCCGGGTGAGCAAATGGTCGTTGGCGGTGGCCGTTTCCCCCACGAGCAATGTCCACCCCGAGAGATCGTAGGTGCGGATCTTATGCCCCCCGAACGGCGAGGGAGCGGCGGCGCCCGCGTTGGAGGGTTCCTTGCGCGGTGCGAACGTATCCAGTTCCTTCGACAACGCGTCGACCGCCGGGTCCGGCGCATCGTCGAGCCGAACCCGCAGCGCCTCGATGCGCCCCAGTTCGTCCTGGGCATCCGCAAGCCGCCCCTCGGCGTACTCCGCCGCGTCGCGGGCCTTGCGCGCCCGCTCGAAGCACGCCTCCGCATTCGCGCTCGGCGACTTGGTCGGATCGAGCCACACGGTGCGGACCGCATCGCCCGACCAATCGGGCAGGTCCACCTCGCGTGCTCCGCCGGGAACCGCCGAAAGGTGGGCCAGCAGCAAATTGCCGTCGGCCTCGTGCTCGTCGGCGCGTTCGGCCTCCCGCAGGGTCCGGCGAGCGCCTTCCACCACGCCCCGGCGATGCGCCATCTCCCGCTCGATCCGCCGCATCAGCGCCGCGCGCGCTCCCTCCGCCCCGCGACGTTCCGCGGTCTCCGCACCGAGCGCATCCAAGGCCTCCGAAAGCGAGTCGCAGGGGTGGCGGCGCTCCGGAGGAACCGTGAGCGGCACGAACGCCCAGGCTCCGACGGGCCGTCCATCGTCGCCCAGCACCACATGCGGATCGAAATCGCTCGCGTCCACCCGCTCGAGCAAATCGTCGCGCCCCGCCTCGCCGCGGGCCGCGATCTCGCCGTCGGCGAACCGCCCGAATCCGGCGGGAGTGGTGGATATCCCGGGCGGATCCGTATAGACGCGGCCGGGGCGAAGGGGCCGTGCCGAGGCGGCGGGGATGGCGCGCAGCTGGCCGCGCACCCGCCCCGACGGATCGAGCAGGAACACATTGCCGTTGCGGCCCATCAGTTCCACCACCAGCGTGCGCTTGGCCCCATCCGCGTCGTTGAAAACCAAGCGCACCACCCGGTCGCGGTGCGGCATTTCAACCGAGACCAAATCGGCGCCCTCGAGGTCCTTGCGCGCAACTTGGCAGAAACCGGGGGGAACCGTGGGGTTGGCGCGACGTTGACGTGTGAGATGGACACGCGGCGCGGCGGGGTCGACGCTGATCAAGAGGCGGTGCGCGCCGTCGGGGCCGTGGCAGGCCAGGACCAGATCGGCGGGGGCGGGTTGGTGGACGCGTTGCACCCGGGCACCGATCAACGCTTCGCGCAGCTCGGCCGCGACCCCGGCGAGCGCGAAATAGTCCATAGCCGATGTTATATCGCTGGTACTGTCCCAACGAATGGGTACACTGTCCCAAGGAAATCGCGACTTCATGGATCCATCTCCTGCTGAAAACCGGGTTCGCGAGGACGCGCTCGCCCTGCTCGCCGCCGTTCGGCATCAGGAACGCGCCGGACGTCCCGCCGACCTGCTGCTCGACGCGGTGATGGGACTCGCCACCAAGGACGATCGCACCAAGGTCGAATTGTTCCGCTTCGTGGATGCCCTGCCGGCGCTGCACTCGGGCGCGTCCGTGGCCCGGCACCTGCGCGAATACCTGCTGGATCCGGGCCTGCCCCTGCCCGCCGGCGCGGGCGGTGTCCTGCGGACCATGGTCGACCTGCCGGTGGCCCACGGGCCCCTGCGCCTCGCCGCGTCGGTGGGCGCGGGCATCATGGCGCGCCGGTTCATCGCGGGCCGCGACGCGCGGGGGGCGACCGGTGCGATCGAGCGCCTGCGCGCGGGCCGAATGGGTTTCACCATGGACCTGCTCGGCGAGGCGGTGATCTCCGACGACGAGGCGGACGCCTACCAAGGCAAGTACCTCGATCTGGTCGACGGGCTCGCGGAACGCGCCGCGCGCTGGAAACCCGATCCGCGCATCGACTCCGCACCGTTTGGTCCCGTTCCTTCGGTGAACGTTTCGGTCAAGCTCTCGAGCCTCTACCCCCGCTTCGACCCGATGGCCGCCGACGCCACGGTGGCGGGCGTCGGGGAACGGTTGCGGCCGATCCTGCGCCGCGCGCACGATCGCGGGGTTTTCGTCAACTTCGATATGGAGCAGCACGACTTCGCGGCGACGACGCGGCGGATTTTCCGTGAAATCGCCTCCGAGGCCGATTTCGCCGGCAGCCCGCATCTGGGCATCGTGGTGCAGGCCTACCTGAAGGACGCCGAGGGGCACTGCGAGGAACTCCGCGACTTCGCCCGCGCCCGGGGCGTGCCGATCACCATCCGTTTGGTGAAGGGCGCCTACTGGGACTACGAGACCATTGTCGCGGCGCAACGGGGCCACCGGGTCCCGGTGTGGGAGCGCAAACCCGAAACCGATGCGTGCTTCGAACGCTGCGTCGATTTCCTGGTTTCGCAGCACGCCCATCTGCGTCCCGCCATCGCCAGCCACAATGTCCGCTCGGCCGCCTACGCACGGAGCGCGGCGAACGCGGCGGGGCTGGCGCCGGGCACGCTCGAGTACCAAGTGCTCTACGGCATGGGCGAACCCATCGGGCGGGCGCTGTCCGCTTCCGGGGAACGCGTCCGGGTGTACGTTCCCTTCGGCGAACTGCTGCCGGGCATGGCCTATCTGGTGCGCCGCCTGCTCGAAAACAGCTCGAACGACTCGTTTGTCCGCAAGGCCGGCGCGCAGGTCGCCGACGACGAATTGGTGTCGTCCCCGGCCGAGCGCCTCGCCCGGGCCGCCGTGCCCGCGGCCCCGACTCCCGTGGAGCGATTCATGAACGAACCGGAAACCGACTTCGCCGAACCCGCCGCGCAGGTGCAAATGCGCGAGGCCCTCGCGGCCGTGGAAACCCAACTCGGAGCCACGGTGCCGCTGCACATCGCGGGCGTCGATCGCCTCGAGGGCCGCCTGGTCGACCGCGAGGATCCCTCCCATGCCGGCGTCGTCGCCAGCCGCGCCTATTACGCCACCCCCGCCCACGCCGACGAAGCCCTGGCCGCAGCCGCCCGTGCGTTCCCCGCTTGGCGCGACACGCACGCGACCGAGCGCGCCGCGCTCCTGCGCCGCGTGGCCGACATTTTCGTTCGGCGACGGTTCGAAATGGCGGCGTGGATGGTGCGCGAGGTTGGGAAGCCGTGGCGCGAGGCCGATGCCGACGTGGCGGAGGCGATCGACTTCTGCCGTTTCTACGCCGACGAAATGGAGCGCATCGCAGAGCCGCGGCGCCGCGATGTTCCCGGCGAGTGGAACGCGATGCACTACGACGCGCGCGGTCCGGCCGTGGTGATCGCGCCCTGGAATTTCCCACTGGCGATCCTGGTGGGCATGGCGACCGCGGCGCTCGTGGCCGGCAACCCGGTCGTGCTCAAACCCGCGGAGCAGTCCAGTCGGGTGGGATGGTTCCTGATGGAGGCGCTGCGCGAGGCGGGATGTCCGCCGGGCGTGGCGCAGTTCCTGACCGGCGACGGCGCGGAGATCGGCCCCGGCCTGGTGGCGGATCCGCGCGTGGCGCTCATCGCGTTCACCGGCAGCCGCGCCGTGGGGCTCGACATCCTCAAATCCGCGTCGGAGGTGCGCCCGGGCCAGCGCGAGATCAAGCGGGTGATCGCGGAACTGGGTGGCAAGAACGCGATGATCATCGACGACGACGCGGACCTCGACGAGGCGGTGCTCGCGATGCTGCACTCGGCGATCGGGTTCGCGGGCCAGAAATGCTCGGCATGCTCCCGTGTGATCGTGATCGGCGACGCATGGAATGCGTTCCGGGAACGGCTCGCCACCGCCGTGCGCACCATCCACATCGGCCCCGCCGACGACCCCGCCACCACGTTGCCGCCGGTGGTCGATGCGGAGGCGCGGGATCGGGTGCTGCGCTACGCCGAGATCGCGGAGCGGGAGGGGCGCTTGCTGGCCCGCACGGATCCCCCCGCCGATTGCGCCGGGTGCTATGTTCCCGCCGTCTTCGTGGAGGACGTTCCCATCGACGGACACCTTTTCCAGGAAGAGGTGTTCGGACCGGTCGTGGCGCTGGTGCGCGCCCGGGACCTCGACGAAGCGCTCGCGATCGCGGACTCGACGCCGTACGCGCTGACCGGCGTTTTCCATTCGCGCTCCCCGGCCCACATCGAACGGGCGCGTCGGGAATTCCGCGTGGGCAACCTCTACATCAACCGGAAGATCACCGGTGCGCTGGTGGACCGGCAGCCCTTCGGCGGCGCCCGCATGAGCGGTATCGGCAGCAAGGCCGGCAGCCCCGACTACCTGCTGCAGTTCCTGGTCCCGCGCACCATCACCGAGAGCGTGCTGCGACGCGGGTTCGCCCCCGAGGACGCGGGATGACGCGGGGCTGGGCGCGAATCCGCCGAAGAGCGGTGGCGGAGCGCGTCGCCGATCGGTAAGGGTGGAGGCGGGCGGCACGCCGCCGATCGCGCCATGCCCCCCGACTCCCCCTCCGCATCCCCGTGGCATGTCCGCACCGGCGCGGAGGCCCTCGCCGCGCTGGGCACCGATCCCGCGACCGGGCTGACCGCCGCGGACGTTGCGCGGCGCCGGGCCATCCACGGCGAAAATCGTTTGCCCGAGCCGCCACGCCCCGGGCCGTGCAACCGTTTCCTCGACGCGTTCAAGAGCCCCCTGGTGCTCCTGCTCTGCGTCGCCGCCCTCGTCGCCTTGCTGCTCGGAGATCGCGGGGATGCCGCCGTGATCTTTGTCGTCCTGGTGCTCGACGCGGTGGTGGGCGCCGTGCAGCGCGGGCGGGCCGAGCGGTCGATGGACGCCCTGCGCCGCCTCTCGGGCGTGTCGGTGCGCGTGCGCCGCGACGGCGTGGTGGCGGTGGTGCCCGCGGCCGATCTGGTGCCCGGCGACCTGTTGGTATTGGAGGCCGGCGACGCGGTTGCGGCCGATGGCCGTTTGGTCGAGGCCCACCGATTCCGCACGGACGAGTCGACCCTTACCGGAGAGTCGATGCCGGTGGCGAAGCATGCGGATCCCATCGCCGGCGCGGTGCCCGTTCCCGACCGCGCCAACTGCGTGTGGTCCGGAACGTTCGTGTCCTCCGGCTCCGCGCTCGCCGTGGCCGTGGCCACCGGCGCGACCACCGAGACCGGACGTATCGCGCGCCTCACCGAGGCCACCGGCGAGGCCCCCACGCCCCTCGAGCACCGCATCGCGGCGTTCGGACGAACCTTGGTGGGGGTCGCCATCGCGTGTTTTGCGGTGGTGGTGATCCTCGGCATCGTGCGATCGATTCCCCCGGCGCGCCTGTTGATGGTGGCCATCGGGCAGATGGTGTCGATGGTGCCCGAGGGCCTCCCGATCGCCCTGACGGTGGCATTCGCCTCGGGGATGCAGCGCATGGCGCGCCACGGCGCGATCGTGCGCCGCTTGCAGGCGGTGGAGACCATCGGGGACGCCACGGTGATCTGCACCGACAAGACGGGCACGCTGACCACCGGCCAGCCCACCGTTCGCCGCGCCTGGCTCCCGGATGGGCGCTGGGTGGAGGTCGACATCGCGGGGAAGGACGTCACCGGCGACTTCCGATGCGCGGGTGTGCCGCTCCCGGCCAGCGACGCCGGCCTCCGCGCCCTCGCCGGTGCCGGCCTGCTGTGTT
>JBJTRZ010000099.1:0-1754 GCA_046076415.1 Armatimonadota bacterium | reverse complement strand
TTGAAGATTAAAAATAGGATTTTTTGTCTTTCTTTTACCCAAAGCAGAATGAATAAGGTTCCAGGTTTGTTTGATGTTAGATTTATTTTGCTCAAGTGCCTGGGTATAGTAAAGTTTTTTGCTGCATCTAAGTACACGATTGTAAATGTTTTGATACGATTTGTATTTTTCAATGTTTTCTGGCGATGGATTAGTGAAGATGACAATTCCCCCGGACCCACCGTACGATCCGTCGCATGAAACGGCGTTCCCCCAACCTGCTGATCCTGCTCGCCGACGATCTCGGCTACGGCGATGTGGGTTGCCAAAATCCCGACGCGCGCATCCCCACGCCGTGCATCGACCGCCTCGCCCGGGAGGGCGTGCGCGCCACCGATGCCCACGCCCCGGCGTCGGTGTGCTCCCCGACCCGCTATGGTCTGCTCACCGGTCGGTACGCGTGGCGCGGCCGCCTTCCCCGCGGTGTCGTGGCTCCGTGGGGCCCGCCCATCCTCGAGGAGGACCGCCCCAACCTCGCCACCTTGCTGCGCGACCACGGCTACGCCACCGGATGTTTCGGGAAATGGCACCTTGGCTGGGATTGGCCGACCATCGACGGCAAACCGCCGAAGGGCGTGCAGGAAGGGCCCACCAATGTCAATTTCCGCCGGCGGATCGGTGGAGGGCCGACCGATCGCGGATTCGATACCTATTTCGGCGTCGATCTGCCGAACTTCCCGCCCTACTGCTACATCGAACAGGACCGCACCGTGGGCATTCCCACCCGGCACGTGGTGCGGGAAGGCCAGATCAATCGCCCGGGCCCGATCATCGACGGTTGGCGTCAGGAGGACATCCTGCCCACGGTGACATCGCGCGCCTGCGCTTGGATCGACGCCCAGGTGGCCGCCGACCGGCCCTTCTTCGCCTATGTTCCGTTGTCATCGCCGCATTACCCGCTCGTGCCCTCGGCCGCATGGCGGGGAAGGACGAAGGTTGGGGAATACGGCGACTTCGTCGCGCAGACCGATCACCACGTCGGGGAGATCCTGTCGGCGCTCGGCAAGGCCGCCGAAGACACGCTGGTGATCTTCACCTCCGACAACGGACCGGAGCCGGGCGAGGTCGCGGTGGGCGCCTACGAACGGATTTTCCAATATGGCCATGATGGCCGTGGCGGCCTGCGCGGGGTCAAACGCGACAACTGGGAAGGCGGGCACCGTGTGCCGTTCGTGGCGCGCTGGCCCGGGAAGCTCCGGCCAGGATCCGTGGTGCGCGGCACGCTGAACCTGCTCGATATTCCGGCCATGATGGCCGGCATGCTCGACGTTGCGCTTCCCGACGATGCGTTCGAGGATGCATTCGACTGCCTGCCGGTCCTGCGCGGCGGGGAGTCCGAACGGCGGCGCGCCGGATCCGTGCACGCCAAGGCGTCGGGTTCGTTCGCGCTGCGCCTCGGGGAATGGGTCTTGATCGATAGTCCCAGCGGCAACGACAACGGGCGTGGCGAACCCGCGTCGCTCGCGCCGCCCGCCCACGGTCAGCCCGTAGAACTGTTCCACTTGCCCTCCGATCCGGCGCAGCGTCGCAATCGAGCGGCCGAGGAACCCGCGCGGGTTCGGGCCATGCGTCGACGACTCGAGGAAATCCGGCGGTCGGGACGGACGCGGGGTCGGTCGAGCGCGCCGTGTTCCATAACATCGGCGGCGAGGGACAGCTGTACGTGGGTGCGGTCGGCGCCGCCATGGCCGGCCTGTGGATGGGTGGCTCGGTGC
>JBJTRZ010000098.1:0-1150 GCA_046076415.1 Armatimonadota bacterium | reverse complement strand
CGATCGCGGCGGCATCCTGCATCGAGTAATACGGCGTACCGCCGAACGGCGTGCCGTCGACCTGCGACACCGCGGGCCCGAACAGGTATTCCGGGTACTCACGGTTGTCGAGCTCGTACGCTGCCACCGCCTGCGCGATCTTCTGCAGGTTCGACATGGTGCTGCTGCGCCGGGCCGATTCCTGGACACTGCTGAACACCGGGAACAAAATGGCCGCGAGCACCGCGATGATCGCGATGACGGTCAATAGTTCGACCATCGTGAAGGCGGCGTGCCGGCTGCGGTCCGCTGGAATGGGCGGTCGATTCATCTACGCGGGACTCCTGGGATTTCCTCGTCTGGGCTGCGGGGCCGCGAAACGGTTTTCGCCACCCCCTCGGGTCGGCCGGGACGCTGGGTCCCGGGCACTCTCCGGACGCGGACACACCATCGGACCACGCCCGGCAATTATACGCATGCCTGATCCGACGACGCAAACTCCCCGGAGGTTCCATGCGATGCGCGGCGGGTTCGAACGCCGGGCGCCCGTTGGCCGCGGGATAGAATGAAACCGGAGGTTGCCCGGTATGGCGCAAACGCAAGCGGACAACGAATCGGACCGCGGCTCGACCGCGTGGAAACGAATCCTGTGGACGGCCGCCGCGGTCGGCGCGGCCGCGGTCGCGAACGCGGTCGTTTTCTACCGCACGCCCCCGCTGGCCAGCCCGCTGCGTGGAGGCGATTCGTACTTCCATCCCACTCCCGAAGGGGACCTGCATTACCGGAAGGCCGGGGACGGCCCCCCGCTCCTCTTGCTTCACGGCATCGGCGCGGGATGCTCGTCGTTCGAATGGCGCCATATCTTCGACGATCTGGCCACCCGACACACCGTTTACGCACTGGATTTCCTTGGATTCGGAAAATCCGACAAGCCGCGCATCGCCTACTCGGCGGAGTTCTACCAGGAACTCATCGCCGATTTCTGCCGCGAGGTCGTGGGTGTGGGCGACGGTCGCGGCGAAGCGGACGTCATCGCCTCGTCCCTCGCCGCCGCGTGGACGATCGCGGTGGCGGAACGGGATCCCTCCCTTTTCCGCCGACTGGTGCTCGTTTGCCCCACGGGTTTCGAGGCGCTCGCCACCTTGCCCGGCGCCTCCGACGGCATCGCGCG
>JBJTRZ010000097.1:0-7070 GCA_046076415.1 Armatimonadota bacterium | reverse complement strand
CGATGTCGATGGCCTTGTTGGCGTTGACCAGCAACGGAGTCTGCTTGCGGAGCACGCGCATCCAGGCTTCCTTGCGCAGGTCGCGCGCCCCCTTGGCGCCGGAGTCCTTTTCGGCCGCGGCGAGGGCCTCCTTTGCCCGCTGCAATTCGGCGCGGATCATGGCGATGGTCCGGGCCCGTGTTCCAACCGTGCCCGCGGATCCGAGGGAAACGGAAATCGCCGCCTCCGGCACGATGGTGGCGTCCTCGATCGTCTTGCCGACCGTTTTGACGATCATGGTTTGCCCGGAGACCAAGGCGGCGGGTGCGTGTCCGGTGTGCAGGGTGGTGACACCGAATCCGCGGACCCATTCGATGAGCCGCTCCGACGGATCGTAGGCATCCCCGGCCCGCAGTTCGGGCTGCATAGGCGATCCGCCGTCGACCTGCTGTTGGTCGTGGGGCTGGTTCAGATACCCGGCGAGACCCACCACCGATCGCGCGTCGATCAGCCCCGGCACCACCACCTTGGCGGAAACCACCTTGGCCCCGGCGGGAACGGTTACGGTGTCGGCGGGCCCCACGGCGACGATTTTTCCCTTGTCCAAGACGACCACGCCGTTGCGGATCGGCGCTCCGGCCAAGGTGTGGACGGTTTCGCCACGAACGACGAGGGTTTGGGCGCGCAGGGGCGCGGCGAGGGCAGCCAGTGCGAGGGCCAACCCGGCGAGGGGGATTCGTTTCATTTGCCGTGATCCTGATCGAAGCAATCGATGTGTAGGTGGGAACCGCGGGTGGCGCCAACGCCGCCGACGGCGACGAGGCGATCGGCGGGGAGGGAACGATCGAAGGCCTTGACCCCTTCGACCCAGGTTTCGAGCACGTGGGTGCGGACGGATAGCGGATCTCCGGAGAGCACCACCAAATCCGCGTCCTTGCCCGGCTCGAGCGTGCCGATGCGGTGTTGCAGGTCGAGCATGCGGGCTCCGGCGAGGGTCAGACCTTCCAATGCCTTGCGGCGCGTCATCCCCGCGCGCACGGACAATCCGGCGGAGCGCAGGAACCAGCGTGAATCGGTGATCGAGTCGTCGGTGTGGAATCCGACGGGCGCGCCGGCCTGCTCGAGGGTGGCCGCGGTGGCGAGGCTGAGGTCCACCGCCTCGAGCTTGCCTCCCGGGGAGTCAATGACGATGACCGACGACGGAAAACCGGATGCGGCGATTTCCTTGGCGACCTTCCACCCCTCGGAGAGATGGTGCAGCACGACCTTGAAACCGAACTCCTTGGCGATGCGCAGCACGGTCAGGATGTCCTCGGCCTTGTGGGTATGGTGATGCACCACGCGTTTGCCATCGAGCACCTCGGCGAGCACCTCGAGTCCGAGGTCGCGGGGCGGCCGCTTCGCCGCGTCGTTGCCCGCCGCGCGCAGCTTGTCGCGATACTCGGAGGCGCGCACCCAGAGGGCGCGCACCAGGGCGGCGGATTTGGCGCGTGTGCCGGGAAACGCACCGCCGCCGGATCGGATCGGGTTGGTGCCGTTGGCCATCTTCACGCCGTAGGCGATGCCGCCGTCGGGCAGCGGGAACGTCCAATCGTCGATGCTCCTCGGAGCGGAGCGCAATTTGACGTAGAGGGTTTGTCCGGAGAGCAGGTGTCCGGAGCCGGGCATGATGTTGAGGGTGGTGAGGCCGCCGGACCGGGCGCGCTGGAAGCCCGCATCGCGGATATCGATGGTGTCGAGGATGCGGCATTCCGGGTTGATCGGCGACGTGGAATCTCCACCGGATCCCCCGCCGATATGGCTGTGGGTGTCGATCAGCCCGGGCATGAGCGTTTTTCCGGTGCAATCGCGGCGCTCGGCTCCGGCGGGGATCGCGACCGCTCCGTCCGCTCCCACCGCGAGGATACGTCCCTTGTGCACCACCACGGTCCCCTTGTCGATTTCGGGTCCGGCGATGGGGATGACGTGGGCTCCGACGAAGGCGACGGGCACGTCCTGGGCGCGGGCGGCGCTCGCCACGGTGGCGAGTGCGAGTCCGGCGACGAAGCGGAGGGCGGTTTCACGTGGGCGCATGCGCCAAGGTTCGCCATCGCGGGGACGGGTTCATTCCTTGGCGTGGCGTCGTCACGCCGGCCCGGCGTCGATGGCCCGCAGCACCATGCCGGCCCCGCGCCGTTCAACGATGCCCACCACGGCGAGCAACGCGTGTCCGAACAGGGCCGCCCCGCACCGCTGGTAGGCGTCGGGCGGCACGGTCACCTGCGCGAGGCCGGTTTGTCCTCGAGGGTGAGGAAGACGAAGACCTGGCCGGAAGGGGTGGGCGGGCGGTGCGGACGCAGGCAGAGGCCCGCGACCGTGACCCGGGTGCGGGGGCGGGCGTTCTGCAGATCGGCGCAGGCAAGGCAACCGGCCTTGCGCAGGTCGGGGCGCAGTGCGGCGACCGGATGTCCGGCGGTGGCGAAGCCGAGGGCGCGCCGCTCCAGCACCAACCGTTCCCCGGGCTGGAATTCGGCCACCTGGGGGGCGAGCGCCGCCTCCCAAACGAGATCGAGACCGCCGTCGACGGGTGCGCCGGGCCGATGGATGCCGGGCAAACTCCAAAGTGCTTGGCGACGCGGCACTCCGAGCCCGTCGAACGCCCCCCCGAGCACCAGCCATTCGAGGGTGTCGCGGTCGACGAAGGCGAGGCGGCGGGCGGCTTCCGACAAGGTGGAAAACGCCCCGCGCGCATCCCGCTCGGCCACGATGGCATCCGCGACCGCCTCCGAAACCCCGCGAACGAACGCGAGGGAGCAGCGGATGGCTCCGTCCTCGACCTTCCAGTGCCGCGGGTCCGATCGGTTCAGGCAGGGCCCCAGGACATCCACCCCGCGGCGTCGGGCTTCGGCGACGATGGTTTCCACGGGCCAGAAGCCGCAGGGTTCGACCGAAAGGACACCGGCCAGGAAGTCGGCGGGATGGTGGCGGAGGAGGTAGGCGGTGCCTTGGCCATGGTCGGCGAAGGCGAGGGCGTGTCCGTGGCAGAAACCGTAGCGGGAGAACCCTCGGATTTGGGTCCAGAGGGTTTCGAAACGGGCTCCGGTGAGTCCTTTGGCCTTGGCCCGCTCGCGCAGCTGGGCACCGAGACGCTCCATCTCCCGCTCGTCGCGCGCATGGGTCATCGTCTTGAGCCATGCATCCGCCTCGTCGGGACCGAAGCCCCCCACCACCTTCACGACATCGAGCACTTGATCCTGATAGACGATGCGCCCCCAAGTTTCGGCAAGCACCGGCTCGAGTTCGGGAATCGGATAGCGGGGCGGGGCGAGTCCGTGGCGCGCGGCCAGCCAGGGCTCGACCGTGCGCCCCACCAGGGGACCGGGGCGGATGAGGGCCACGGATGCCACCAAATCGTCGAAGCGGTCGGCCTTGAGACGCCATTGCAGGGCCATTTGGGCGGGGGATTCGAGTTGGAAGACGCCGACGGTGCGCGCGGCGCGGACCATGGCGAGGGTCTCGGGATCCTCGCGATCGCGCCCGTCGTAGTCGAACTCGGGCGTGCGGGCGCGGATGGAGCCGACGGCGAGGTCGACGGCGGTGAGGGCGCGCAGGCACAGCTGGTCGATCTTGAGCAGTCCGACCCCCGGCGCCTCGACATCGTCCTTGTCGAAAGCGACCACCGGAACCCCCTTGGCCGCCCAGCGCAGCGGCGCCACGTCGGCGAGCGGCACGTCGGAGATGACAATGCCCGACGAATGGGTGCCCAGGTGGCGCGGCAGGCCCGAAAGATGGGCGCACAGCGCGAAGAGATCGGCGTGGCGGTCGGGGTCGATGCCCAACGCGCGCAGTTCGGGCTGGCGGGCGATGTCGTGGGCCAGGTCGTGCCCGCGGCTGTGCCAGAGGAGGGAACGCAGGCGATCGACCGTGGCCGTATCGAAGCCCAGCGCCTTGCCCAAATCGCGCAGCAGGGAACGCCCTTGCCAGCGGACATAGTTGGCGACCAACGCGGTGCGCTCGTGGCCATAGGTTTCACGCGTGTACTGCGCGATGGCGTCGCGGGAATCGTGCCGGAAGTCGATGTCGATGTCGGGGGGCTTGCGGCGGGCGCGGGACAGGAAACGTTCGAAGGAGATCCGCCGGGCGATGGGATCGTGGGGGCTCATGCCCAGGCAGTAGGCCACCGCCGACCCGATGGCCGACCCCCGCAGGCCAAATCCCAGCCGGCGGCGACGCGCCTCCTCGCAGAGGTCGTGGCAAACGAGGAAATAGTCGCAATACCCCAGATCGCGAATGGTCTCGAGCTCCGTGGCGAGGCGCTCGCGTACCGCGGGGCCGAGGCCGCGGGGCCAGCGCCGGCGCGCGCCCGCGTGGACCAGTTCGGCCAGGTGCGAAAACGCCGAGGCGCCGGGGGGCAGCCGCGGGAAACGGGGCAAATGCCTCCGGGAAGCATCCAAGGGAGCGGAAAGGCGCTCCGCCAGCCGCACCGCGTTCTCCACGGCGTCGGGACGGTCCCAAAAGAGGCGCCCCATCGCCGCGCCATCCTTGAGCCACCGTTCCCCGTTCACCGGCAAGTCGGGATGCTCGTCGGCGGGGGCGAGGTGCAGCGCGATCCGGCGCAACACCTCGTGGGCGGCGAGCCCCGATTTCACCGCGTGCCGCACCGCGTTGACCGCCACCACCGGCAACCCGGCGTGGTCGGCGAGGGCGAACAGGTCGCGCGAGAGCGCCTGCTCCCCCTCCTCCAAAGTCCGGGAAACACCGATCAGCAGGTCGCCCGCGGGAAAGCAGGACCGCAATCGATCGAGGGTCGCCAGCAGTTCGTCGCGGCGGCGGCGGCGCACGAGGCGCGCCCCCAAGCCCCGCCGACCCTCGCCGGTGTGGCAGACCAACCCGTGCCCGTGCTCCTCGAGATCGGACCAGCACGCCACGGGACCGGTGCGCCGCCGATCGCGCAAACCCGCCGCGGACAGGATGCGGCACAGGGAACGGAACCCCTCGGGACCGTCGGCGAGCAACACGATGTGCCCAAGCCCCTCGAGATCGATCTCGGCGCCGGCGATGGGACGCAGCCCCGCACGGGCGCAGGCGTCCACGAGGCCCGGTATCCCGGTGACCGATCCCGTGTCGGTGAGCGCGAGGGCGGGCATTCCGGCGGAGGCGGCGCGCAGGACCAATTCCTCGATCCCGCTCGCACCATCGCCGTACGAGAACGCCGAGTGCACCTGCAAATGAACGAAGGCCTCAGTCGCGCCAGGCATGGAGCAACCACCTCCCCCCGCCGTCGTCGCGCTCCGGATCGTCGTCGGAGGAGGGCCAGCGCAAACGATGCAGCTCGCAGACGCCCGACCCCAGCTCCGCCAACCAGATGTCGCGCTCCGGCTCCCCCTCGTGCACCCCGATCCACTCGCGCCAGTGGTCGTGGCAGCGACGCACCGGAACTCCCTCCACCTCGAGCGGCATGCCGGCGGAGTCCGCGCGCACCCGCACGGGACGGTCGACCCGGCGGCTCACGGGGAACCCTCCGCTTGGCGACGCAGGGCACGGCGGCGATCGCGACGCGCCTGCGGGACCTCGCCCAGACGCCGCAACGCCTCGGTGCCGTAGCGCTCCGACAACAGGGCGCGCACCTGCCCCAGCGCCAGCGCGCCCAGCGCCGCCGGATCGTCGTCGAACAACGCCAACGTGCGTGCCGGCGCGCGATCCAGATCGGCGCAGCGCAAACGAATGCCCACCACCGGAGCGTCGACCACCAATCGAGCCCGCAGCCGGTTGGTGGCCACGGTCAGGTCGGCGAGGGTGCCGATCGGCGCGGGGACCCGCCAGGTGGCGTCGCGGACTCCCCCCTCCATGGCGATGCGCAACACCACCCGGCGCGCGTGACGCCCCAGCGCCGCCAAATGCCCCGCCGCCTCCACCGCCAAGGCCCCGATCCACGCGTCCACCGCTCCCGCCCCCTCGAGCGGATCGACCGAGAAATCCCGCGAAACATCCACCCGGGGCGGCGGCCATGCGCCCCGGAGCGGATCGGTGTCGATGCCCCGGGCGCGACGCCAGAGAATCCTGCCCACCCGCGCGCCGAGCGCGTACGACAAGGCATCCTCGCCCAAACCCACCACCTCGCCGCAGGTGAACGCACCCAAGCGGGTCAGGCGCGCGCCCACCGCGGAATCCTCGGGCCAGAGCGCATGGGACGGCGCGGAGGCGAAGGACCCTCCCGACTCCGCCGCCAAACGCGCCGACCACCGCGACGATCCCACCGCCCAGGGAAAGGCGCGGCGCTGCGACGGCGGTGGCAGGGCTGCCACCTGCTCGATCAGCTGGATCCGTTCCTCCGGCAACGTGCCCTCGAGGCCCACCAACGCCGCGTCGGTGCCCACCGGCTCGACACAAGCGGACAGCGATGCGCAAGCGTCCCACAAGCGACGCGACCAGGGACGGGCATCGATTTCCAACACGTCGAAGACCACCAGATCGGGCGCGAGACGTCGGGCGCGGGCCACGGGCGCCCCCGGACACACCCCCGCGGCAAGCGCCGCCGGACAGGCGTCGACCACCTCCCGACCCTCGGAAACCACCACCGGCAGGGCGTCGGGCAGGCGCCGCGCGACACGGGCCGCGACACAGCGCAGGCCCGCCAAGCGAACATACAAAACCCTTTCCACAACATCAAACATTTGTTTGATCCTACCGATCGGAAAGGGTCCCCGCAAATTTCATCCGGAAAGTTTTCCGGCCCCGCGCACCGCCTCAGGGAACCGCCGACATCGTCCACTGCAACCCGTCGTCCGTCTCCCCATCGACCACGAATCCCCGCGACGCGTAGAGCGTGCGGGCACGCATGTTTTCCTTGTAAACGCTCAAACGAACCCGGGGTTTGCCCGCCCCGCGCGCCTCCCCAAGCAGGGCGTCGAGCACCACCGGCCCCACGCCGCGCCCCTGCCACGCATCCGGAATCCCCAGACCCAGCACCGGCGCGCTCCCGCTCCACGCGAACCAAAACCCATACCCCACGATCTCCGGGCACGCGTCCCCCGGCCCGACCTGCGCAACCAACACCCGGCGATCGGGATCCCCCGCCGACGCGCAGCGCGCCCGCGCCTCGTCGTCGTCGA
>JBJTRZ010000096.1:0-7989 GCA_046076415.1 Armatimonadota bacterium | reverse complement strand
GGTAATTCTTGAAAACGACGCGGTTGGGCAAATGCTCGCCCGCCGCCACCTTGATAGGGGATATCGCCTCCGCGATACGGCGGTGCGCCGCAATGTCGTCGGGATGCGTGGGTTCCTCGATCCACACCGGATCCACCACGGAGAGTTCCAAGGCACGCTCCACCGCCACCTCGGGCGCCCATTGCTGATTGACATCGAGCAGGATTTGCAACGCGTCGCCCGCCACGGAACGCACCCGTTCGGCACGGCGAACATCCCGTACCGGATCGCGCGATCCCACCTTGAGTTTCACCGCCGGGAATCCCGCGTCCATCGCCCGGCGCACGTTGTCCTCGATGCGCGCATCATCGTAGGAAAACCACCCCGCCGACGTGTCGTAGGCGGGGAAACCGGCGCTCAGCACCGAGTCGCGCGCCGCCCGACCCGTGCTCTCGCGGCGCAGGATCTCCACGGCCTTTCCCGACGGGAGAACATCCTCGCAGTAGGAGAAATCGCAGGCGGCAACCAGCGCCTCCGGGGTCAGATCCAACAGCAACCGCCACAAAGGCACGGCCCGCGATTTGGCCCAAAGATCGAAACACGCATTCGAAAGCGCGGCCAGCGCGAGGTGCACCACTCCCTTGTGCGGTCCGAGCCAGCGCCATCGCGGATGGTCCGCCCAACCTCGGCAGACCTCCCCGAACCGCGCCATCAATTCCTCGACTTCGGCGCCCGGAAGATCCTCCGCCAATCCTTCGATCACGCGACACACGAGATCGTTGCCCTCTCCAAGCGTGAGGGCGAATCCGGTGCCCACCGTGCCATCGTCGGCGACGATCTCCGCGCACGCGAATGCGTAGACGGGATCCCGGTGGATGGCGTCCGCGCCGGCCCCATCGGCAAGCGGAAATCGCCGGTCGCTTGTACGGACGGAACGTATGGTCATGGTGTTTCCTCCAGGGGGCCGGGGTCGACCAACGGCAGCGCCACCTCGACTTCACGACCGGAACGCAGCACCGTGAAGCGCGCCGTCTCCCCCACCTGCCGATTCATGCGCAGCCATGTGTGGAAACGCCGCGGTGACCAATCCGACAATCGATCCCCATCCACCGCAACGATCACATCTCCGAGCCGCAGGTCGCCCCGCGTTCCCGCCCATTTCGCCCCCGGGAACAGGAAGCTCACGCGAAGTCCGATACCCCCTGCGGGAATTCCCAGCGTCCGCCGTTCGGAATCGGACACGCGTTCCTCCCAAATTCCGAGGATCGGCGGAATCGCCCCCTGCGACGGACGGTCCGAAATATCGTAAACGCGCCACCCGTCGGGTAGCTCCACCCGCGCGGACCTCGCCGCGCGCGCACGCTCCCACGCCAATTCCAGTGTTCCCGCAGGGCGCTCCGGAACCCGATCGAGCACATGCCGCACGTCGGTTTCGCACGAAACCTTGGCCCCATCGACCGAAACCAAACGATCGCCGGGCCGCAATCCCGCGCGGGCCGCGGGCGACCCCGTCGCCACCGATTCGACCCGGGTCGATCCCGTACCGGAGAAGGCGATTCCGAGGACGGAGGCCGGCGGGTAGCGGTAAAGCGACGTTTTTTCAAATCGTCCGGCGCGCCGCGCCGCCGCGATTTCCGCGTCATGGGCGTAATGGCAATGCCAACACGCCTCGCGAAATCGCGCCGTCTTGACGAATGCCGGATCCGTTTCAAGGCGCCGCGACGACCGCGTCGGCGCCGAGCGCGGGAAGCTCCAAGGCCCGCGAAGCAGTTGGACCAGACCGTTCACCGCTCCGGGCTCGTCGTCGCGCGCGGTCCACCGGAATCCAATGCTTCCCTGCGGCGAAACCAGCAGCGCCATGAGGGTTTGGTCGTAGTCGAAGTCGAACAGCGAAAGATCGACGCCCTTCAGGCTTGTCAGGCGAACCGGAACGACGCGCTCGGAGAGGAGTCGGGCGAGCTCGGGGTTTTCAGGACGCACAACCTGCGCGTCGATGGTGCGACAGCGCGTTCATCGCTCGCACCGAAACACCACGAGCAGGGGTTTCCCGGCACGACGTGCCTCCACGCGGGCCGATTCCCAATCCGTGCGCCACCGAACCGCAGGAGCTTGGCCGGAAACCCGCGCGGAAACCGCCAGCGCGATCGGGAACACGACGGTGCCCAGGACCGTTCTCCGAAGGTCAGTCGGCATAGATACCCAACCACGGGGAAACATAGACCGTGGGGCGGTTTCCCTTGACCCCGCGTCCTTTGATCTCGACGACCCCGTCGACCCGCAACATCACCGCCTCCGCGAGGTTTTCGCAAAGGTTCCGATCGGAGTTGCCCGGACCGAGGGCTTCGATCACGTAGACGATGCCCCCGCGACGCCCCACGGGGCGTGCCGCAGGATGATCCGGAACCGGGTGGCGCGCATCCGCCTCCTCGAGGCGAACCGCAACCCCTTGGCCGCGCGACGAGGACAAGCTGACGAACCGCAGTGGCGGCCCCTCCGAGCGCCACGCGACATCGGCGAGGCCCGCCTCGCTCAAAGCCCCGTGCGTCGCATCCGCGTCGGTGACTCCCGGAACGAAACCCCGCCCGGTCAAATCGTCGGCGAGGTCCGCCGGAGCGATCGGCTCACGGTGGGTTGTCCATACCACCGCGACGGCGGTGTTGCGCTTTGCGGTTTCTCCAGGTTCGTAAGTCATCCAGCGGCCTCCACCGCATCGCCGAGGGCCCGCGCCAAAAGCGCGTGATCCTCCTCGGGAAGAATGTGGACATTGCCTTGGAACGCCAATGTCCAATGCGTTCGCGGCCATTTCGACGCGTGGCGCAATCGATCCACCACGGCTTCGACCGGCACTTCCGATTCCGGGTTCGCGGCGATCGAGACGGGACGAACGGGAAATCGGTACGGGTAGGTTTTGCCCGGTCGCGTGCTCGTCCAGATCGGAGCATGGGACTCGACCGCAGGGCCGAGCACTTCGGCCATGCCGGCGATGGATTTACGGCCGGTCAGATAGTAAAGAACCGTGTCGCCGGCGCGGACCTTGGCAGCCTTGCGCCCGTGCCGGGACTTCATCGCCGCCAAATCGAAACCGCGGCCGCGCGAGATTTCGAAGTTTTCGGGGCACGACACGAGCAGCCAGCGGGTGGGACCGGTATCCACGGGCGCATTCTACGGCGCGCTCCGCTCCATCCGCCCGTGATCCGGCATGGTTGGCGCGTGCGCCCGGTTGTATAATCTCGCGGCCCGCGAACTCTATCCCATGCAACCCATCCGCGACGCAAACGCAGTTCCGCGCACCCTCGTCCTCCTCGATGGACTCGAGGATCGATTTCGATCGCGGCGCCCAAAATGGACCCACGCGATTGCCGGTCGAGCGATGCTGCTTCACGCGCTGGGCCGGCCGGACCGTGCCGCCTGCGCGGGCGATTCCCGGCATTCCCAACACGTTTCCTCGATACCCGGTGCCGAGGCGGTCCACCTCCTCTCCGATTCCGGCGCGCTGCTCGCTTGGATTGGGTCGGACGAGGGAGAACTCGTGCTCGTACCGGCCGACCGTCCGTTCTGCGCCGACCGCCTGCGCGAAGGTGCCGTCTCCGGCGCTGCGGCGATCGCCCGCGATGGGGAGCGGGTGCTTGGCCTCCGGGTACCTGCGAAAGTCGTTGCCGATTGCATCGCCTCCGATGCCGAAGCGTGGCCGGGAGCTCATGCCGAGAGTGCGTTGCGACGCATCGCCGACCGCGTGACGTCCCTTGACCCGGTCGTTTTCGACGATTCCGGCGAATGCCAAGCGATCGTGGACCGGATCGACCTCGCAGCCGCGGAGGTTCGCCTGCGGCGGACCCTGCGCGAACACTGGATGCGCCAAGGCGTGACCCTGGTGGACCCCGAGACCGTCTGGATCGACGCCGCCGTGCGCATTGGGCCCGACACGATCCTGCTGCCGGGCACGACTCTTGCCGGAAACACGATCGTCGGGTCCGAGTGCCGCATCGGCCCTCATGTGGTGGCGACCGATGTCACCATCGGGGATCGGTGCACCGTGGGTCCGTTCGCGAATTTGCGCGCTGGAACGGTTTTGGCGGAGCGGGTCAGGATCGGGAATTTCGTGGAATTGAAGAATGCCCTATTGGGGGAACGCGTGGCCGCCGGCCACCTCAGCTATCTTGGCGACGCCCGTGTCGGAGCGGGAACCAACATTGGTGCCGGGGTGATCACCTGCAACTACGACGGATTCTCCAAGCATCGGACCGAAATTGGGGACGCCGTTTTCGTTGGGTCCCACACCACTCTGGTGGCGCCGGTCCGTGTCGGGGACGGCGCGCTGACCGCGGCGGGTTCCGTGGTCACCAAGGACGTGCCCGACGATGCGCTGGCGATGGGCAGGGCACGACAGGAAAATCGGGAAGGCTGGGCCGCGGCCCGGAGGGAGCGCCGCAAACGCTCCGAGGATACGGAAGAGCGACCATGATGCCACCGGATAATTTGCGGATTTTCGCGGGCTCGAGCCACCCCGCGCTCGCCCGGGAAATCGCCGGGCAACTCGGCGTGCCCCTCGGCAACCTCCTGCTCACGCGTTTTTCCGACGGCGAAATCCGCGTGCAGGTCGAGGAATCCGCCCGCGGCATGGATGTCTTCCTCGTGCAACCCACGAGTTCGCCGGTGAACGAAAGCCTGATGGAGCTGTTGATCCTGATCGACGCTTTCCGTCGCGCGTCCGCGGCCCGAATCACCTGCGTGCTCCCCTACTACGGTTACGCACGCCAGGACAAAAAGATCAAACCCCGCGAACCCGTCACCGCGCGCCTCGTCGCGGATCTGCTCACGGAGGCAGGTGCGAACCGCGTGGTTTGCCTCGATCTGCACGCACAGCAGATTCAAGGCTTCTTCCGTCTTCCGGTCGACCATCTCTACGCCGGTCCCCTGATCGGCCGGCACCTGATCGAAACCGGCCTTGCCGGACCCGACGCGTGCGTGGTCTCCCCCGACGAAGGGGGCGTCCGCCGCGCGCTGACCATGGCGGAAATGCTCGGCACTCCCCTGGCCACCATCGCCAAACGGCGCCCGGCGCCCAATATGGTGGAGGTCGTGGAAATCATCGGTGACGTGCGCGGCAAGCGCTGCATCCTCATCGACGACATGATCGACACCGGAGGCTCCATCGCGCACGGAGCATCCGCGTTGGTCGCCCGAGGCGCCGCATCGGTCGTCGCCTGCTGCACCCATCCCGTCTTCTCGCCGGGAGTGCTGGACCGGTTCGAAAACTCGCCCATCGAACGTGTGATCGTCACCAATTCGATCCCGCGCAACGATGCGGAGCACGCGTATTCGCACCGCATCGAGACCCTGACGGTGGCGCCGCTGCTCGCGGACGCGATCCGGAGGATCCACCGTGACGACTCCGTCAGCGAACTCTTCGATCGAACCTGGTGACGCGGGCGCCGCGGAGGTGCCGCCCGCCCCGCGGTCGGTGATCGTGGTCGGGCTGGGAAACCCGGGCCCGCGGTACCAGCAGACACGCCACAATGTTGGTTTCGATCTGATCGATCTGCTCGCTGCGCGCCATCGCGTCCTCCTCGACAAACGGCGTTGCCGCGCGGCCGTCGGAACGTTCACCCTCGACATCCACCACGTCCTGCTTGCCAAACCCCTGACGTTCATGAACGATTCGGGCGTTTCCGTCGCGGCATTGCTGCGCGAAACCGGCACGGCCCCCTCCGATCTGCTCGTTTTGGTGGACGACATCCATCTTCCCGTGGGGCGGTTGCGTCTGCGCGAAAAGGGTTCGGCCGGTGGTCAGAACGGCATGAAGTCGATCATCGCCGCGCTCGGAACCGACACCTTTCCGCGCCTGCGCATCGGTGTCGGGGAACCACCTCCCGGCCTGCAGGTCGAGTGGGTGCTCGACCGCTTTCCACTCGCGCAACGGGCGGTGGTGGACGACGCGCTCATCGGAGGCGTGGGGGCCGTGGAAACGTGGATTCGCGAGGGTCCGGTCGCCGCGATGAACCGTGTCAACGCGCCCGGCGCAAACTGACATCCCTCGCCCCCGCGGTACAATGCGGTCCATGTCCCGCCCCTCCGTCGCCACTTCCCGGCACGCCGCACGCGCGTCCGCGCTGCGCATCCTCTACACGCTCGAAGTGGGCCGTTCCCTGCGCGAGGACGTGATTCGCGAATCCACGGAAGCGCACGGACTCGACGAGGAAGGCATCGAATTCGCGCGGGCATTGGTGCTGACCGTCGACGACCATCGCGATTGGATCGACGACCGGATCGCGCGCCACGCCGCGGGATACCCGCCCGATCGACACACCGTCGTCGACAAAAACATCCTCCGCCTCGCCGTCGCCGAACTCGGCGCACCGTTCAGCGACGCCACGCCGGCGATCCTCGTTTCGGAGGCGCTCGCGCTCGCGAAAACCTACTCCACCCCGGAGGCGGCCCGCTTCATCCACGGAGTCCTCGGGGGCATCCTGGATTCCTCCCAAAACGAAAGGCCTCTCCGTTCGCATGCCTGACCCCATCGTCCTCGACGGAACCGCGACCGCCAAGACCCTGCGCTCGGAAATCGCCAAACGCGTGGTTCGGTTGCAGGAATCCCATGGCATCGTGCCCGGACTTGCAGCGGTGCTCGCGGGCGACAATCCGGCCTCCGAAACCTACGTTGCAATGAAGCGCCGCGCCTGCGACAAAGCGGGAATCCGGTCCGTCGTGCGCACCTTCGCCCGAGGAGCCTCCACCGCGGAGATTCTGGATTGCGTTTCGGAACTCAATGCGGACGCGGGGATCCACGGCATTCTGGTGCAACATCCGCTTCCACCGGGGATCGACGAAGCATTGGTGCTGGCCACCGTGGCTCCGGAAAAGGACGTGGACGGCATCGGGCGCGCAAGTTTGGGCGACTTGGTCAAGGGCTCCCCGGCGTTCACGGCCTGCACTCCCCAAGGCATGATCACGCTCATGGACCGCTACGGGCTACCGATGGAAGGCAAGCATGCGGTCGTCATCGGTCGCAGTGTCATCCTGGGAAAACCGATGGCCCTGCTTCTGCTGAACCGCAACGCCACGGTCACCATCTGCCATTCGCGCACCCCGGATCTGGCGTCGCATACCCGCCAAGCCGATATTCTGGTCGCCGCGGTCGGCAAGCCCGAGATGATCACGGCCGATATGCTCAAGCCGGGCGTCGTGGTACTGGATGCGGGCTACAACCGCGTGCCGGGACGGTCCCACGACGTGGGTGATTGCCACTACGAATCCTGTGCGTCGGTCGCCTCCGCGATCACTCCCGTTCCGGGCGGCGTCGGACCGATGACCATAGCGACGCTTCTGGACAACACGGTCCTCGCCGCCGAACGCGTCGCCGGCGTCCACTGACCCATGGCGATCCTCGATCCGGGAAGCGCAGCCGGGCTGGAACAATGGTTCGCCGACGGCCTCGCCCGGATCGATGCCGTCCTGGAGGCGATCCTGCCCGCTCCCAACGAACCGCCGGGGCGCATCCACCAGGCGATGCGCCATTCCGTGTTCGCAGGAGGCAAGCGCCTGCGCCCCATGCTCGTTCTCGCCGCGGCGGAGGCCTGCGGGCCGATCGACGATGCGGTGCTGCACGCGGCGTGCGCGATCGAACTCGTCCACACGTTCAGTCTCATCCACGACGATCTGCCGGCGCTCGACAACGACGATTTGCGCCGCGGCTTGCCGACATGCCATGTCGCCTACGGCGAAGATATGGCGATACTCGCCGGCGATGCCCTGCACACCCTCGCCTTCTCCGTGCTCGCCTCCCTCCCCGCGACCCCCGATGCGGCGAAACTCTCCTGCATACGTTTGCTGGCGGACGCATGCGGAACCCGGGGAATGGTCGGCGGACAGGTCGACGATCTGCTCAGCGAAGGGGTGGAAATCCCGCTGGAGCACCTGCGATCGATCCACGCGCGGAAGACGGGCGAGCTTTTGCGGGCTTCGGTGCTCTCCGGGGCCGTGCTCACGGGTGCCGACGATCCCTCCATCGAG
>JBJTRZ010000095.1:0-3812 GCA_046076415.1 Armatimonadota bacterium | reverse complement strand
TCGCCCTCCGATTGCTCGATCTTGAACCGGCGGTACTCCTCCTTGCGCGGCTTTCCCCGTTCGAAAACCACCATTCCCCCCACCGCGTGCCTTCCCTGCACGTTGGAGTTGTCGTACGCCTCGATTCGGCCGAGCAGGTTGTCGGGCATTCCCAGCGTGACGGCAAGCTCCCGCAATGCCGCATCCACCCGTCCCTGCTCCGCCGCGCTCGCATCGCGGATCTGCCGCAGCGCCAGCGCGGCGTTCGTGGACGCCATTTCGATCAACTTACGCTTTTCACCCCGTTCGGGCACCTGGAGCACCACCTTCGCGCCCTTTTTCTGACGCAGCCACGACTCGATGATCGCCATCTCCTCGACTTGGCTGGGCAGCAGGATCTCCGACGGCACGAACGCCGCGTCGCGGTAGTACTGCTTGACGAACTCCGCGGTCGCCTCGGCGATCCCGGTGCCCCCTTCGGCGGATTCCAGCAGGAAGTGCTCCTGCCCGATCAACTTCCCGCCCCGAATGCAGAACATCTGGACCGCTGCGCCATGCTCGTCCGCGACCACCGCCAACACATCCTGGTCACCACCCGTGGTATTGACAACCTTCTGCCGTTCCACCACCTGGTTCACGGCCTGGATCCGGTCGCGAATCTTTGCGGCACGCTCGAATTCCAAATTCTCGGCCGCGGTCTCCATCTGCTGCTTGAGGTCCTTGACCAGCGAATCCTGACGCCCGGAAAGGAAAAGGGACACATCGCGCACCGCCGCGCCGTAGCGCTCCGGATCCGCAAGCCCGGCGCACGGCGCCTCGGGACATCGCCCCATGTGAAAATAGAGGCACGGTTTCTGTTCGACGCGATTCGTCCACGGTTTTCGACACGTTACCAACGGGAAAATCCGATACACGAGGCGCATGGTTTCGCCCACGGCGTGCGAATTGGTGAACGGCCCGAAGTAGCGGTTGCCATCCCCCTGTTTCACCCGCCGTGTGATCATCAAGCGGGGAAACGGCTCCGCGGTGGTGAGCATCAGGTAGGGATAGTGCTTGTCATCGCGCAGGCGAACGTTGTAGCGCGGCTGGTGCCGCTTGATCAGGTTGCATTCGAGGATGAGCGCCTCGAGCTCGGTGTCGGTCACCACCCAATCCATGTCGCGGATCGCGGCGACCAAGCGACGCGTCTTCGGCGAATGATTTCCCGATTTCTGGAAATACGACCGGACGCGATTGCGCAGGTTCAACGCCTTGCCGACGTAGAGGATCACGCCGTCGCCGCCCTTGTACAGGTAGCAGCCCGGCGACGTGGGCAGGCGCCGCAGCTTCTCCTCAAGCGTCAAATCGCTCGTGGCGAGTTTGGGCCCGTCGCCCGCATCCGGATCGTTCATGGGACCGGATTGTACCCGAGGCCCGCGCACGCTCCGCTCATCGCGCCCGCGGTGCGAAACGGGCCTCCGCTGCGGACTGCGCCCGATCGAGTGCGCTCCGAACCCGCTCCACGGCCACGTCGTCCGATTCCGTGGGATCCACCATCACGGCCTCTCCGAGCACGATCGCCACGCGCGCGAACGGTTTCGGAACGAGATAGTCGTCCCAGGTCGGGAGAATCCACGCGCGATCCGCGCCGCACCCCACCGGCAACACCGGCGCACCGGTCTTGCGGGCGAAATATACCGCGCCGGGATGCACGTTGCGCGAGGGACCTCGCGGACCGTCGGGCGTGAACGACAATACGCCGCCCGCACGCAGCAACTGAACCACTTCGAGCGTCGCGCGCACCGCGCCGCGTCCGGTCGAGCCGCGCACGGTTCGATACCCCATCAAGTGGAAGTTTCTATTCTGGATGTCGCCGTCGCGCGAGAGCGATATCAACGCGATGTGCCCGCGACCCGCGAATCGGTGGCCGGGTGCCAAGGCCCGCCCATGCCATGTGGCTTGGATGGCACCGTGGCCCGCCGCGAGCGCGGCAAGGTGCGCCTCTTCGCCGACGACCTCCACCCGCCACGTTCGGTAGAGCACGCGCGACACCACATTGAGGATCCGCGCGAGCACACGCGTTCGCACCGTCAGCGGCCGAGGCGTTTCCGGCTCACGCACCGCCCGTGGTCTCCGGCTGTTCGCGAGCGCGCACGAGCGCGGCGAAACGACCACCCGCCCGCATGAGTTCGTCCCAGGTTCCGCTTTCAACCACGCACCCGTGGTCGAGCACCACGATCCGATCGGCGTCCGCGATCGTCGACAGCCGGTGCGCGATCACCAACGTCGTCCGGCCGCGCATGAGCCGTCCCAGCGCCTCCTGCACCAATCGCTCGGTCGCCGCGTCCAATGCGCTCGTCGCTTCGTCGAGGATCAGTATTCGGGGATCCGCCAGCAGTGCCCGGGCGATGGCGATGCGCTGCGCCTGCCCTCCCGACAGGGTTTCCCCGCGCTCCCCGACCGGCGTGCGATACCCGAGGGGTTTGGACACGATGAAATCGTGCGCGTTCGCGGCCCGGGCCGCCGCTTCGATTTCGGAATCCGTGGCGTCGGGCCGCCCGTAGGCGATGTTCTCCGCCAGGGTTCCCGTGAAAAGCACCGTGCGTTGGGGCACGAGCGCGATATGGCGGCGCAGCGAGGCGAGGGTGACTTCGCGAACGTCCTGTCCATCGACGAGCACCGCGCCCACATCCGGGTCGTGGAAGCGCGGCACCAAATCGGCCAGCGTCGACTTGCCCGCCCCGGTCGCTCCCACCAGCGCCACCATGCTGCCGGGCTCGACCGTCAAGTCGATGCCGCGCAGGACCGGCTCGTCCAGCACGTATCCGAAAGAAACTCCCCGAAACTCGATGCGCCCACGCGGTTCCTCGAGGGCCACGGCGCCCGGCCGATCCCGAATCTCGGGTTCGACATCCAGAACCTCCGCGAAGACCCGATCGGCGGCCCCGAGCATTTCCTCCGAGGCGCCCCGCAAGTTCCCCAGCGCTCCCACCGCATTCGCCAATTGACTGGAGAGGAAAACGAATTCCACGAAGGTTCCGGCGGCGATGCCGCTGCGGGACCCGGCGTAGAGCGTGAACGCCACGGCCATGGCACCGATCCAGTCCACCGTGGGCCCGAGGAGGGCGGTGCGTTTCACCCCGCGCATGGTCGCATGGAGTACCCGGTCGTTCTCGGCGGCGAACCGGGCGACTTCCCGGTCGGATGCCCCGAAGGATTGCACCACGCGGGGCGCGGACAAGGTTTCCTCCATGAGGGCGTTGAGTTCCCCCGCCCGGTCCTGAACCTCCTTGGCCACGGCTCGCAGCCGTCGGCTGATCCGCTGAATGGCCAGCCCCATCAACGGTACGACCACCAGCGCGAACAGGGTCATCGACGGCGACAGAACGACGAGGCGCACCAGGATGCAGGTCGCCACCACCGGTTGCGCCACCCCATCCTTGAGCAACATTGCGGCGCCCTGCAGGCGCAGCACATCCGAGGTGAGCACCGACATCAACGCCCCGGTGCGCTTTCGGTGGAAATACCCGAGCGACATTCCCTGCAAATGCGCGTAGACGTCGCGGCGCAATGCGGCCCCGATCCGCTGGGTGGTGCGCGCCAAAAACCACCCCTGTCCGTAGCGCAGCACGAAGAGCAGCGTGTAGAGTCCCGCCGCGCCTAGGCAAACCAGGGTCGCGCGCTCCAGATCCCATCGGGTGGCGCCCGTCGCCGGGTCGACCGTTCCGGATTCGAAGAACCGCGAAATCATTCGCCCGACGCCCAGCGGTATCGGGCCGGTGAACAAGGCGCATGCGAGGCCGGCCGCGAGGCCGCGCCATTCCGCGCGCAGGTACCGGGCAAGGCGCGCCGCC
>JBJTRZ010000094.1:0-3558 GCA_046076415.1 Armatimonadota bacterium | reverse complement strand
CATCGACGACGCGAACGCGACGGTGGAGACGCGGTGGCGGCGGCACGCCTCGAACAGCTGGAATGTCCCGTCGACGTTGACCGCGAAAATGGTCTCGTCGGATACGGGCGGGACATGGGCGCAGTGCCACGCCGCCAAATGGACCACCGCGTCGCATCCACGAACCGCGTCGTCGACATCGTCCCGGCCGCGGGTATCGCAGCGGACATACTCACCGTGCCATCCGTTGGGTGGTGGCGCCATATCCGCGAGGCGCACCGCATGGCCGGCCGCGACCAAATGGCGGGCAACCGCCCGGCCGGCGATGCCGCATCCTCCGGTGACCAGCACCTTCGCCATGTTCAGGGCCTCTTTTCGGGAACGGGTTTTGGATCGGGCAGCGGCTCGGCGTGGGTCCACCGCGCCTTGGCCGGGTCCAGGCGTACGACATGCCGGCCCATGGTCGCGATCACCTCGCGACGTTCCCCGGCCGGCGTCGGGGCATCCCAAACGTATCCGGTCCGGCGCACCGGCACCGACTTGCCGTCGACGGTCACGGCAATCTTCGCGTCCTCGGAGCATTCTCCGGCGAGGCGCGACCCGGTGGCGAGCGTGACGGCCACGAACGGTTCCCTTCGGATGATGGCGCGGTGATAGGCCGTCTGCGCGGCGATTTCGTCCTCGGTGAGCGCAATGTCGCCCTTGCCGTCCTTCATGTCGACCACCGCTTGGCGCAACGCCTTGTCGGTCAGGGTTTTCCCAAAGGTTGGTCCGTAATTGACGCCTTCAGGCCCATGGCAGCGCAAGCACGCCCGGTCGTACACGGCGAGGGGGCCGCGCGGAGCCGGTGCCGGCTTGGTGGCCGGGGGGCCCGCGATCGCGAACACGACCACGGACCCGAGCGCGGCGAGGCTACTTCTTGCCCACATAGCGGATGCGGTAGATCCGACCGCCGTGGTCGTCGGAGAACAGCACCGTGCCATCGGGGGCTTCGACGCAGTCGACGGGGCGCGCCAGGAACGCATTGTCCTTCATGCAGCCGACGATGCGGAGCTGGCCGTAGGGTCGACCCGTTTCCTTGTCGAAAAGCACACGCTCCACCGAGCATCCCACCTTGGGGCTGCGCCCGCCCGAACCGCGGGTGGCCACGAACGCGTCGCCGGTATGGTCGGCGGGAAAGTGCTTGCGGCCCGCGAGGAATGTGAACGCGTTGGCGGCCGAGTGCGATTCGAAGTTCCACTGCGGGAGAACGGTCCGCGCCGCGATGTCGAGCAAGTCGGGTTTTTCGGCGTATTCGTAGCGGGGAACCCCAAACCCGGGCACCCACGGGTGGCCGTAAAACTTGCCTTGGTCGTAGCGATTGAACTCGTCGGGCGGGTTGGTGTCGGACACGGGTTGCTTCGCCTTCGACTCGCCGAGTTCGCGGCCGAAGTCGTCGGAGCCGTGATCGACGCCCCACAGTTCGGTGGCGCCGGGGCGCATACGGAGCTTTTCGGAGTTGCGATGCCCGCTCGACCAAGGTGTCTTGCCCGAGCCGTCCTTGTTGTAACGGAAGATTTGCTGCCGCTCGGTCTCGCCGGGTTCGGAGAAGTTGGATGCGTCGCCGATTCCCGTGTAGATATGGTCGGCGGTGACCGCGATGGGCCGCCACCAGTGGCCACCTCCCGAAGGCAACTGCCCCTCGGGAATCACCACCACATCCTCGTCGGACTTGCCGTCCTTGTTGGTGTCCCGGGCCTTCCAAATGGCGCCGGATTGGGTGTACCAGAGCCATCCTCCCTCGAACGCCATGCCGGCGACCTGGGTCTTGCCGGCCACGAAGACGTCCTGGGTCTCGTAGAAACCGTCGCGGTCCTTGTCGCGAAACGCAACGATGTCGCGGGTGGAATCGCGGCTGACGTAGAGGGTTCCGTCGTCGCCGAATTCCATGAATCGGGCACGGGGCAATTCGGCCGCCACCTCCACCTTGTATCCGGGTCGGATCCAGAAGGCGGGCACTTCGGGTTTGGCGGGCTTTTGGACGAGGGCGGCATTGCCGAGGGCTCCGGCGAGGAGCAGGGTGACGGTGATCGCGGTCATGCCGCCATTCTAACCGATCGGGCGCCGGCCGCCGAAGGAATCCCGGTGCAACCGGCGGGCGATGCGGGCCATGCCTCCCACGGTGGACAGCACGTAGATCCGCTGCGCATTGCCAACCGCATTCCCGCCGTTGATGGCCTGATCCATCAAGTGGAACAGGGCCGCCGTCGCCACCGCCGGCAATATCCACACCGTCCAACCCCGCCGATCCCCGGCGTCGCACCACAGACCCGCAAGCACGGCCAGGAACGCGCCCTGCGCGGCCAGGTTGTGCAGCGGCCCGGCCGGCGCGAACGACGGGGGCACGAGGAACGACGGGAAGATACCGGCAACGGCCATCAGGATGCCGTAGGCGCGGAAACAGATCGAGGCCGTTCTCCGAGCCGGGGATCCGGCACCCTCGGCGAGCGCCGCGCCGGTGGCCCATGCGCCGAGGGCGAGCGCCCCGAAGGCCACGGTCATCAATGGCCCCCAGCGCGAGAGCGCATATTCGCTGAGGTACCGCCGGGCGGGCTCGTACTCCGGCACCAGGATGTGCAGAGCGACGATGCACCCGAAGAACGCCAGTAGGGATCGAAAGCCGATTTGCGCCATTACCATGCTCCGACAAACGGGAACGCCCGCCTCGGCTCAGCCGTGGCGGGCGTTCGATGCGGGTCCGCGAACCGGCTCAGGCCGGCTTCTTTTCCTCGGCGGGCGTGCGGGTGAACTCGATATCCCCCATCGGCGTGGCGGCGGACATTCCGGTCACCTTGCCGTCCTTGTCGCGGATCAGGGTCAGTTCGAATCCGTCCGGAAGCCCGTTTCCGGAAAGCCGGTCCTTGTCGTCGATGGTGACGGCGATCTCGGGGTAGCCCTCGGCCTGGATGTACAGCTTGCCTTCCTTGAGGAACATCTTGACTTCGGGAACGGCGGCGACGCCGGCCTTGTAGGTGCCCGTGGCCCCCTTCAGGCGAACGAGGGCCTTGTCCTCCTCGGCCACCGCGGGCTTCTTCTCCTCGGCGGGAGCCTCGCGCTTGAACTCGGCCTCGCCCATCGGCGTGGCCGCGTGCATGCCGGTGACCTTGCCGTCCTTGTCACGCTGGAGGGTGAGCACGAAGCCCTCGGGGAGACCCTTGCCCGCGAGGATATCCTTGTCGCCGATGGTCACCTCCATCTCGGGGTAGCCTTCGGCCTGCAGGATCAACTTGCCGTCACGCAGGGTCAGATTCACCACGGGAACCCCGCCGGTATCGGAAACATACTTGCCCACGGCCGCCTTGAGCTTCGCCTGCGGATCCTCGATGGCGGGCGGCTTGGGGAACGTCTTGCGGGTGAACGTCAACGCATTGCCGTCCATCTCCACCTTGATCCCCACGACCTTCGCGTCCTTGTCGCGGGTGAACTTGGCCGTCACGCCCGCAGGAATGTTGTTCCCGATGATTTCGTCCTGCTTGCCCAAGGTGAATTCCACAAGCGGTTGGTTCTCCACCTCCGAGATCAGCTTGCCCTTCTCGGCCC